>NZ_JBHYVA010000559.1:0-5771 GCF_042750055.1 Streptomyces sp. NPDC059456 | reverse complement strand
CGCCCCCCCCGGCCCCCCGCGCGGCGTTCGCCGACTGGCCCCCGCCCCCCCCGGCGGGGGCCAGGCCGACGACCGCCGCGACGGCCGCGGCCCGCGCGGCCACGGCGAGGAACACCTGGACGTAGTAACGGGACTTGCGCGGTACGAAGGCCTCGACGAGGACTCCGAGGACCGCCGCGCCCACCACGATCAGCGTGGGTGCGAGCTGCGCGTACTCGATGTGCGGGGCCGGGATCCGGTCGGCCGGTTCCGCGGCCGCCAGCGTCAGCAGCCCATGGGCCGCAGCCATGGTGCTCACTTCGCCGCCTCCCCGTTCTTGGCCTCGACAGCCACTTCGGGCTTCGGGTCCTTCTGGTGTACGTCGGACATGGTCTGCTCCACCGCCGGGTTGACGATCTCGGTGAGCGGCTTCGGGTACACGCCCAGCGCGATCAGCAGCACGATCAGCGGGGCGACCACCAGCACCTCCCGCAGGCGCAGGTCCGGCATGGTGCGGACCTCCTCCTTGACGGGGCCGGTCATCGTGCGCTGGTAGAGCACCAGCGTGTAGAGCGCGGCCAGCACGATGCCGATGGTGGCGATGATGCCGATGACGGGGTACCGGGCGAACGTGCCGACCAGGACCAGGAATTCGCTGACGAACGGCGCGAGGCCGGGGAGCGAGAGGGTGGCGAGGCCGCCGATCAGGAAGGTGCCGGCGAGGACCGGGGCCACCTTCTGCACGCCGCCGTAGTCGGCGATGAGCCGGGAGCCGCGCCGCGAGATCAGGAAGCCGGCCACCAGCATCAGGGCGGCCGTCGAGAGCCCGTGGTTGACCATGTACAGCGTCGCGCCCGACTGTCCCTGGGAGGTCATCGCGAAGATGCCCATGATGATGAACCCGAAGTGGGAGATCGAGGCGTACGCGACCAGCCGCTTGATGTCGCGCTGCCCGACCGCGACCAGCGCGCCGTAGACGATGCTGATCAGGGCGAGGACGAGGATCGCGGGCGTGGCCCACTTGCTGGCGTCGGGGAACAGCCCGAGGCAGAAGCGGAGCATCGCGAAGGTGCCGACCTTGTCGACGACCGCGGTGATCAGTACGGCGACGGGGGCGGTGGACTCGCCCATCGCGTTGGGCAGCCAGGTGTGCAGCGGCCACAGCGGTGCCTTCACCGCGAAGGCGAAGAAGAAGCCGAGGAACAGCAGCCGCTCGGTGTTGGTCGCCATGTCGAGGGTGCCGGCGGCGCGGGCGGCGGTGATCTCCTGGAGCGAGAAGTTCCCGGCGACCACGTAGAGCCCGATGACGGCGGCCAGCATGATCAGTCCGCCGACCAGGTTGTAGAGGAGGAACTTGACCGCCGCGTACGAGCGCTGCGCGGCCGCGTTCTCATCGGTCCCGGCGTGCGCCCGGTCCCCGAAGCCGCCGATGAGGAAGTACATCGGGATCAGCATGGCTTCGAAGAAGATGTAGAAGAGGAAGACGTCGGTGGCCTCGAAGGAGATCACCACCATCGCCTCGACCGCGAGGATCAGGGCGAAGAAGCCCTGGGTGGGCCGCCACCGCGAGGAGGAGGTCTCCAGGGGGTCGGCGTCGTGCCAGCCGGCCCCGATGACGAAGGGGATCAGCAGCGCGGTCAGCGCGATGAGCGCCACCCCGATGCCGTCGACGCCCAGTTCGTAGCGGACGCCGAAGTCGGGGATCCACGCGTGCGATTCGGTGAGCTGGTAGCGGGCGCCACCGGGCTCGAAGCGGACCGCGACGAGCACGGCCAGGGCCAGCGTCGCCAGGGAGAAGAGCAGCGCCAGCCACTTGGCGGCGGTCCTGCGGGCGGCCGGGACGGCCGCCGTCAGGACGGCGCCGACCGCGGGGACCGCGGCCGTCACCGTCAGAAGCGGGAAACTCATCTCACACCGCCCTCATCAGCAGGGTCGCGGCGATGAGGACCGCCGTTCCCCCGAACATCGAGACCGCGTAGCTGCGGGCGTAGCCGTTCTGCAGCTTGCGCAGCCGGCCCGACGTGCCGCCGACCGCGGCGGCCGTCCCGTTGACCACCCCGTCGACCAGGGTGTGGTCGACGTACACGAGCGAGCGGGTCAGGTGCTCCCCTCCGCGCACCAGCACGACGTGGTTGAAGTCGTCCTGGTAGAGGTCCCGGCGGGCGGCCCGGGTGAGCAGGCTGCCGCGCGGGGCGACGACCGGGACGGGCTTCCTGCCGTACTGCGCGTAGGCGATCCCGACGCCGATGAGCAGGACCACGACCGTCGAGGCGGTGATGGCGGCGGCGCTCAGCGGCGGGTTCCCGTGCTCGAAGGAGGTGACCGGCTCCAGCCACTTCACGAAGGCTTCGTTCAGGCTGAACAGGGCTCCCGCGAAGACCGATCCGAAGGCCAGCACGACCATCGGGAGGGTCATGGACTTCGGGGACTCGTGCGGGTGCGGCTCGTGGCCGTGCTCGTCGGGCTGCCAGCGCTTCTCGCCGAAGAACGTCAGCAGCATCACGCGGGTCATGTAGTAGGCGGTGATGGCCGCGCCCAGCAGGGTGACCGCGCCGAGGATCCAGCCCTCGGTGCCGCCCTTCGCGAAGGCCGCCTCGATGATCTTGTCCTTGGACCAGAAGCCGGACAGGCCCGGGAAGCCGATGATGGCGAGGTAGCCGAGGCCGAAGGTGACGAAGGTGACCGGCATGTACCTGCGCAGGCCGCCGTAGCGCCGCATGTCGACCTCGTCGTTCATCCCGTGCATCACGGAACCCGCGCCGAGGAACAGGCCGGCCTTGAAGAAGCCGTGCGTCACCAGGTGCATGATCGCGAAGGCGTAGCCGATGGGGCCGAGGCCCGCGGCCAGGATCATGTACCCGATCTGCGACATCGTCGAGCCGGCGAGGGCCTTCTTGATGTCGTCCTTCGCGCAACCGACGATCGCACCGAAGAGGAGCGTGACCGCGCCGACCACGACGACCGCGGTCTGCGCGTCCGGCGCGGCGTTGAAGACGGCCCCGGAGCGGGTGATGAGGTAGACGCCGGCGGTGACCATGGTCGCCGCGTGGATCAGGGCCGAGACCGGGGTCGGGCCCTCCATCGCGTCACCGAGCCAGGACTGCAGCGGTACCTGGGCCGACTTGCCGCACGCGGCGAGCAGCAGCATCAGGGCGACCGCCGTCAGCTTGCCCTCGGTGGCGTTCCCCACGGAGGCGAAGACCGGTCCGAAGGCGAAGGTCCCGAAGGTGGTGAACAGCAGCATGATCGCGATCGACAGGCCCATGTCGCCGACCCGGTTGACCAGGAAGGCCTTCTTCGCGGCGGTCGCCGCGCTGGGCTTGTGCTGCCAGAAGCCGATGAGCAGGTACGAGGCGAGGCCCACGCCCTCCCAGCCGACGTACAGCAGCAGGTAGTTGTCGGCGAGGACCAGCAGCAGCATCGCCGCGAGGAACAGGTTCAGGTAGCCGAAGAAGCGGCGGCGGCGCTCGTCGTGCTCCATGTACCCGATCGAGTACACGTGGATGAGCGTGCCCACTCCGGTGATCAGCAGGACGAAGGTCATCGACAGCTGGTCCAGCTGGAAGGCGACGTCCGCCTGGAAGTTCTCGACCGGGATCCAGGTGTACAGCGTCTGGTGCAGCGTCCGGTCGTCGGCGCTGCGTCCGAGCATGTCGGTGAACAGGGCCACGCCGATGCCGAAGGAGGCGGCGGCGAGCAGGGTGCCGAGCCAGTGGCCGGCCTTGTCGAGGCGCCGGCCGCCGCACAGCAGCACCGCCGCTCCGAGCAGGGGCGCCGCGATCAGCAGCCCAATCAGATTCTCCACTGTGAGCGCCCCTTACAGCTTCATCAGGCTGGCGTCGTCGACCGAGGCCGAGTGGCGGGTACGGAACAGCGACACGATGATCGCGAGGCCCACCACGACCTCCGCGGCGGCGACGACCATCGTGAAGAAGGCGATGATCTGGCCGTCGAGGTTGCCGTGCATCCGGGAGAAGGTCACGAAGGCGAGGTTGCAGGCGTTGAGCATCAGCTCGATGCACATGAACAGCACGATCGCGTTCTTCCGGATCAGCACTCCGGCGGCGCCGATGGTGAACAGCAGCGCCGACAGGTACAGGTAGTTGACCGGGTTCACTTCGAGGCCTCCTCACGGCCGAGCCGCTCGGCCGACCGCTGCTCCAGCGCCTTCAGGTCCTCCAGTGCCTCGTTCGACACGTCCCGGATCTGGCCGCGGGCCCGCAGCGTCTTGCTCACGGTCAGCTCGGACGGGGTGCCGTCCGGCAGCAGACCGGCGACGTCCACCGCGTTGTGCCGGGCGTAGACGCCGGGCGCGGGCAGCGGCGGGACCTGCACGCCCTCGCGGACGCGGCGCTCGGCGAGTTCGCGCTGCGTGGCGGCCCGCTCGGTGCGCTCGCGGTGGGTGAGGACCATCGCGCCGACGGCGGCCGTGATCAGCAGCGCGCCGGTGATCTCGAAGGCGAACACGTACTTGGTGAAGATCAGCGTGGCCAGACCCTCCACGTGCCCGGCGGAGTTGATCCGGCCGAGTCCGTTGAAGTGGCCGAGCCCGGCGTTGGCGATGCCCGCGATGAGCAGGATGCCGAAGCCGAGCCCGCACAGGGCGGCCAGCCAGCGCTGCCCCTTGATGGTCTCCTTCAGCGAGTCGGCGGCGGTGACGCCGACGAGCATGACCACGAAGAGGAAGAGCATCATGATCGCGCCGGTGTAGACGATGACCTGGACGACGCCCAGGAAGTACGCCCCGTTGGCGAGGTAGAAGACCGCCAGGATGATCATCGTCCCGGCCAGGCTCAGGGCGCTGTGCACGGCCCTCTTCATCAGGATCGTGGACAGCGCGCCGACGACGGCGACGGTGCCGAGGACCCAGAACTGGACCGCTTCGCCCGTGGAGGTCTGGGTGGCCGCTGCGAGGGCGCTCATGCCTGCACCTCCTCGGCGTCGGGCGCGGCGGGGGTCTCGCCCTTGGAGACCGCCACCTGCCGGACGGTGCCGGGGGCCGCCCCGGTGACCAGACCGCGGTAGTAGTCCTGCTCGTCGGTGCCCGGGAAGATCGAGTGCGGCGACTCCACCATGCCCTCGGTCAGGCCCGCGAGCAGCTGCTCCTTGGTGTAGATGAGCGACTCGCGGCTGGAGTCGGCCAGTTCGAACTCGTTCGTCATCGTCAGCGCCCGCGTCGGGCAGGCCTCGATGCACAGCCCGCACAGGATGCAGCGGGCGTAGTTGATCTGGTAGACCCGGCCGTACCGCTCGCCCGGGGAGTAGCGCTCCTCGTCGGTGTTGTCCGCGCCCTCCACGTAGATGGCGTCGGCGGGACAGGCCCAGGCGCACAGTTCGCACCCGATGCACTTCTCCAGACCGTCCGGGTGCCGGTTCAGCTGGTGCCGTCCGTGGAAGCGCGGAGCGGTGGTCTTCTGCTGCTCCGGGTACTGCTCGGTGAGGCGCTTCTTGAACATGGCCTTGAAGGTCACGCCGAAGCCGGCCACCGGGTTCTGCCACTTCTCGTTCTGCTCCGCGTCAGGCATTCTCAGCACCCTCCTCTCGGTCACTGTCAGTATTCGTCCCGCCACTGACAATCAGCTCCCGCTCCCGGCGGGGCCGCCTGCGCGGTACGGGTGCGAGGTGCTGGCCGGGCTTGGGCGGTACGGGGAACCCACCCGCCAGCGGGTCGAAGGGCTCGGCCGCGGGGGGGGGGGCGGGGGCGCCGGCGGGGCGCGCCGCCCGCCGCGCGGGGGGCACACACACACCAGGCGCCAGGCTCAGAGAGGATTTAGATGAGTGTGTGGGGGTGT
>NZ_JBHYVA010000558.1:0-5786 GCF_042750055.1 Streptomyces sp. NPDC059456 | reverse complement strand
GGCGTGTCCCGCCGGGGCAGGAGGAGCCGCGCCGGCAATCCGGTCAGGTAGCCGAAGCCGGGCGCGAACCCGCAGAAGGCCACCCGGAACTCCGTCCCCGCGACGATGCCCGCCACCTCCCGCGGCGCGACCCCCCACAGCCGGGCCACCTCCGCGAGGTCCGGCCCGTCGTACCGCACCGGCACGGTGACGAGCGGCCCCTCGGCCCGCGCGAGCGGCGGCACCTCCCAGCGGGCGATCCGCCGCGCCAGCGTGCCCGGCTCGGCCACGCCGTCCAGCAGCACGGTCCGCGCCGCCGGCACGACGTCCCGTACGTCCCCCAGCTCGCCCGCCTCCCGCCGCCGGAGCAGCTCCGCGTGCAGCGCCGCCACCTCCTGCGCCGAGTCCACCTCGATCAGCAGCGCCTCACCGCCCACCACGAGCGGCCTCACGCGAAGGCCTCCACCCGGATCCCCGCGGCGCCCAGCGCCCCGCGGACCCGCCGGGCGAGCCGTGCCGCCCCCGGGGTGTCCCCGTGCAGGCACAGCGAGCGCGCCGCCACCGCGACCCGGGAGCCGTCGGCGGCCGTCACCGCGCCCTCGGCGGCCATCGCGACCGCGCGGGCGACCACGGCGTCCGGGTCGTGCAGCACCGCCCCCGGCTCGGAGCGCGGCACCAGCGTCCCGGCCGGCGTGTACGCCCGGTCGGCGAAGGCCTCCGGCACGGCCGTGAGTCCCGCCGCCCCGGCGGCGGCCAGCAGCAGCGATCCCGGCAGGCCCAGCACCGGCAGGTCGCCGGTCCCGGCTGCGGTCCGCACCCCGGCGACGACCGCGCCCGCCTGGTCGGCGTCGCCGACCGTGCGGTTGTACAGCGCGCCGTGCGGTTTCACGTACGACACCCGGGAGCCGGCCGCCCGTGCGAACACCTCCAGCGCCCCGATCTGGTACGCCACCTCGTCGGCCAGCTCGCCCGCCGGCACGTCCATGGAGCGCCGCCCGAAGCCCGCCAGATCGCGGTACGAGACCTGCGCCCCGATCCGGACGCCCCGCTCGGCGGCCAGCTCGCAGACCCGCCGCATGATGGACGGGTCCCCGGCGTGGAAGCCGCACGCCACGTTCGCGCTCGTCACGACGGACAGCAGCGCCTCGTCGTCGGTCAGCGTCCAGCGCCCGAAGCCCTCGCCGAGGTCGGCATTGAGATCGATCAGAGGTGTGATCATGGAAGCCATGCGGTGAGCGTAGAACAGCCCCCGCGCGGCGGTGAGCGGTTCGGCGGCACGTCCGGCGGGGTCCGGGACCGATCCGGCCGAACCATGCCGTTTGGGATGTTGTCCGTGTCAGCGCCTAGTCTTTGTCCGTGACTCTCCCCGCCCCGGCGAAGCCCCTTCCGTCCCCGGCGCCGGGCCCGGCCGCCGACGAGGGCCTGGCCCGGCGGCTGCGCGCGCTCGCCTGCACCGCCCCGCTGCACGACCTCGACGTCCGCAAGGCCAATCTCGCCGGCGAGTACGGGATCTACGCGATGGCGGAGGTCGCGCTCGCCGCGATCGACCTGGTCACGCTCAACATGGACTTCGACACCGGCGCGGACCACGAGCAGATACTGGCCCGGCTGCTGCCGCGCGTCGCCGCGCAGGCACCGCACCGCCCGGCGGCCGAGCACGAGCGGGTGGCCCGCTGGGTGCTCGAAAACCTGATCAACGTCGGCAGCGTCGACCGGGGCTTCCGCGCCATCTACGGCACGTTCGGCCCGGACGGGGTGTACGTCCGCCGCGACTACGACTTCAAGCTGATCGAAGAGGTCCCCGGCTACGGCGGCGCGGTCTACCTCCGCACGACGGACGAAGCCGTCAACGTGCTGGTCGGCGCCCTCGACACGGACGTCACCAGCGCGCAGATCGCGGCCGAGGTCAAGCTGGAGGTCCTCATCAGCCGCGGCCGGCTCGCGGACGCCCAGCTCGCCGCCGAGCAGGCCCGCTACCGCACGGTGCAGTACGCGGAGACCCTGCGCCGCACCCTCGACGCGACCCGGCGCAACGTCCGGGCGGTGGACTGGCTCCAGTCGGTGCCCGACATGATCGAGGAAGCCCTCGACCACGTCGCCGACCGCTACCGGCACGAGAACGCGATCCTGACGAACATCCGCAAGGCCCGGGACGAGGCCGAGGACCCGGAGAACAAGCGGCGCGCCGCCGAACTCGTCGACATCGTCAAGGACTGCATCCGCCGCCACACCCAGCTCCAGTCCAGGCTGCTGGACGCGGGCCCGCTGTTCCGCGCCGAGCAGGACCGCCAGGCCTTCGCCGCGCCCGCGCCGCGCTCCGGGATCGACCTGTACGGGCAGCTCGTGGCCCCCATCCTGCCGCTGCCCGTCGCGCAGGCCGGGCGGGTCACGGACGCCTTCTTCGCCGCGGGCACGGGCCTGCGCACGCCCGTCTCCGTGCGCGTCGCCGACCTCGTCGAGATCCTGCTGACACCGCCGGTGGAGCGCGAGCACCTCGGAGCGGAGATGCCGGAACCGGACCTCATCGCCACCCCGGACGACAGCCGCTTCAGCGAGGAGCAGCTCGCCGCCGCGATGGAGCTCCTGGACCTGCCGCACGACGCCCCGCGCCGCCTGTCGGGGCTGCTCGCCGAAGCCCGGCGCAGCGACCCGGACCTGCCGTACCTGGTGGCCCTGCTGGCCGTCCACGAGGCGAGTCCCGCGGTCGGCACGGCGTACCGGCAGGGCGAGGAGCGGCTGCTCTTCGCGGTGGACGACGGTACGGAGCTCGACGACCCCGAGTTCGGCGGCGCGGACCTGATCGTCGGCACGGCCCTCCTGGACGCGGCCGCGATGACCGCGGACCGCACGGAGGCCGCGTGAACCCCGACGCACCGGCCGCGCCCCGCACCGACCGGCTGCGGCCGGCACCGGGAGGCCCCGGCCGCGCCACCACACCGGGCACGGGCCGGCCCCGTGGCCGCGCCGCCCGGCTCCGTGGCCGCACCGCCGCACCGGGCCCGGGCCGGCCCTGTGGCCGCACCGCCCGGCCCGCCGGCACCGCCGTCCGCACGGCCCCCGCCCGACCCGTCCCCGCCCGCCCCGCACGCAGCATCCGTACCGCCGAGGAGAACCACCCGTGAGCGACCACCACGCCGAGCACCCCGCGTGGAGCGAGCGGCACCCCGCGTGGAGCGAGGCCGACGCGCCGCAGGCCCCCGCCACGCCCGCGCCCGGCGGATCCGTCACGCCCGCCGACGCCGCGGACGCGGCCCGGCTCGTCGCGTTCGGGCTCCAGCCCAAGCTGCTCCCGGCCCGCGACGCCGAGTACGCCGAACTGCTGCGCCGCTACCGCGAGGACCCGGCCTTCGGCCGCCTCGCCGACGCCGTCGCCACCGGCCTCGGCCTCGTCGTCCTGGAGGTGTCCCCGCGCGCCGGCATGGCCGTGGCCGCCGGCGAGGACTCCGTCTTCGCCGTCCGGATGGGCGACTACGCCCGCCGCACCGCCGCCGACTCCGCCGACCGGTTCCTGCACGGCCTCGCCCATCTCGCCGTCGCCGCCCTCGCGTTCCCCCGCCCCGAGGACCTCGCGGACGACGGCTACATCGGCCGCGTCACCGTCAACGGCGTCGACGCGTTCGTCCGCCAGACGTGCCGCCGCCTGGAGGAACGCGCCGCGGAACTCGGCGAGAACACCGACCCGGCCACCGACGCCCCCGGCCTCGAAGCCGCCTGGCGCGTCTACGCCCGCCGCAGCGCCACCGGCGCCACCAAGGACGCCCGCCGCCTGGCCGGCTCCACCACCGGCATCGTCGGCAAGGCCGCCGCGTTCCTCACCGACTCCGGCTTCCTCCAGCGCACCGGCGACGACGCCGGCGGCACCTACCGCACCACCCCCCGCTACCAGCTCCAGGTCCGCGACATGGCGGGCAGTGCGGCCATGGCCGAACTCCTGGAACTCGGCGTGGTCCCCGTCAGCGACGGCTCCGCCACCCTCCTGCCGCCGCCCGAGGGCGACGACCTGGAGCTCGCCGCCGACGCCGGCCTGCCGTTCCACGCCTGAGCCACCCGCTCTTTCCGCCCGTACCGAGAACCACCGAGAATCCACGAGAGTCCGCCGCCATGTACGAGCTGTCCCGGATCCGCCTCTACTCCATCGGGCCCGCCGGTGCGCGCTACGCCGACACCGTGCTCGACCTGCGCGGAGTCGGCGAGCCGGTGCCCCACCCGGCACCCGCGCAGGCGGAGTTCTTCGAGGACGAGCCCACCGGCCCGCCGCGCCGCCCCGCGCCCGCCGGCGTGCTCTTCCTGGAGAACGGCGGCGGCAAGTCCGTCCTGCTCAAGCTGATCTTCTCGGTGATGCTCCCCGGCCACCGCAACACCCTCGGCGGCGCCAGCTCCGGCGTCCTGCGCAAGTTCCTGCTCGCCGACGACTGCGGCCACGTGGCCCTGGAGTGGCAGCACACCCAGACCGGCGAGTGCGTGGTCGTCGGCAAGGTCAGCGAATGGCGCGGCCGCCAGGTCTCCAACGACCCGCGCAAGTTCGCCGAGGCCTGGTACTCCTTCCGTCCCGGGCCGGGTCTGAGCCTGGACAACCTCCCGGTCGCCGAGGCCACCGCCGTCCGCCCGCCCGTCGAAGGCGCCTCCGGCGCCCAGGGCCGGCGCCGCACGATGAAGGGCTTCCGCGACGCCCTCACCGAGTCCGGCAAGGCGTACCCCCACCTGGAGGTGTACTTCGAGGAGATCCACGACCGCTGGAACGAGCACCTCACCGAACTCGGCCTCGACCCCGAACTCTTCCGCTACCAGCGCGAGATGAACGCCGACGAGGGCGAGGCCGCCGGTCTCTTCGCGGTCAAGAAGGACTCCGACTTCACCGACCTGCTGCTGCGCGCCGTCACCGACACCCGGGACACCGACGGCCTGGCGGACCTGGTCCACGGCTTCGGCAACAAGCTCGGCCGCCGCGCCGAGCTGATGGCCGAACGGGAGTTCACCGCCGGTTCCGTGGACCTGCTCACCAAGATCGTCGAAGCCGCCGGGACCCGTTCCCGGCTCCGCGACGTCCACGCGGGCGCGGAACGCCGTACCCGCACCCTGGCCCGCCGGCTGTCCGCCCGCGCCGCCGAGGAACGCGGCCGCGCCGCCGACCTCGCCCAGCGGGTCACCGGCGCCGCCCACGGGGTCACCTCTGCCGAGTCCGCGCGCGCCCGCAGCGCCGCCGTCTCCGCCGAACTCGCCTACCGGCACGCCTCGCTGGCGCTGACCGTCGCCGACAAGGCCGCCGCCGCGCAGCGCCGCGAGCTCCTCGAAGCCCGCACCCTGCACTCCGCGTGGCAGGCCGCCGAAATCGTGCTGCGCCACCGCGCCGCCTCCGACCGCTCCGCCCGGGTCGCCGCCGCGATCCTGGAGGCCGAGCGGGACGCCGCCCCCGCACTGGCCGCCCGCGCCACGGCCGCCGCAGCGCTCGTACGGGCCCTGCACACCGCCGCCGAGAACGGGGAGCGCGTCGCCAACGAGGAGGAGGAGCGGTCCGCCGCCCTCCAGGAGGCGGGCGAGGCCGCCCACCGCGACGCCACCGCCGCCGCCACGGCCGCCCAGCGGGCCCGCAGCGAGGCCGAACACCTGCGGGCCCGGCTCGCCGAGGTCGAGCAGGAGACCGCCGAGGCCGTGCGGGCCGGCTGGCTCGACGACTCGGCGCCCGACGCCGACCCCGCCCGCGCGGCCCTCGCCGCCAGTGACGCCGAGAAGACCGCCGTCGCCGCCTGGGACGAGTCCCGCGACGCCGCCCGCGCCACCGCCGACGCCGCCCGCGAGGCGGGCGCCGC
>NZ_JBHYVA010000557.1:0-5788 GCF_042750055.1 Streptomyces sp. NPDC059456 | reverse complement strand
ACTTCTTCCAGAACCCGGCCCCGGAGCCGACGTTCACCCACATCCCGGTCCGCGGCCCGGGCCTGGCGTAACCTCACCCGGCCCCCGCTGAAGAGCCCCTGGCCCCGCCAGGGGCTCTTGCCGTGACAGCGCCCGCCGCCGCGGCGGAGCGGATCGCCGAATTCCCCTCACCCGAGCGCACCGCGCAGCAGGGCCGCCTCCACCGGGGTGGCCTCGAAGCCGTGGGTGCGGGCATGGACGAGCTCGGGGAGCGAGAGGGCCATCAGCTCGCGGAGGGGCTTGAGGGGAATGCCGTGCGGGCCGCCGACCTCCAGGCGTACCGTCCCCTCCCGGGCCACGACCTCCTCGCGGATCTGTTCCGGGGCCGGTCCCCAGCCTCCGCCGCAGGCCTGCGTCCCGGACACCGGGCAGTGGTGCTGCCACTCCCAGCGCAGGCGGCCGTCGACGATGCGCTGCCAGGACTCGTCCCGGCAGGACGCGCACGGCGTGCAGTGGAACGTCATGGGGTGTTCGGCCATCCGTGCAGGATGCTGCACCGGGGCGGTCGCCGCATGCGGATAACGTCTGGGGCATGAGTTCACTCGCCACCGCCCGCGACGTGCGGGTCATCGCCCATCGGGGGGCCTCCCACGAGCACCCCGAGCACACCCTCGCCGCCTACCGGCAGGCCATCGCCGACGGCGCCGACGCGCTGGAGTGCGACGTACGGCTCAGTGCCGACGGGCGGCTCGTGTGCGTGCACGACCGGCGGGTGGAGCGGACCTCCGACGGGCGCGGGGTCGTCTCGGCCATGACGTACGAGGAGCTGTCCGCGCTCGACTTCGGCGGCTGGAAGGGCGACGCGCACCGCGGGGCGCAGGTGCTGCTCTTCGAGGACCTGCTGAAGGAGGCGCTGGCCGCGGACCGGCCCGTCGGGCTGGCCGTCGAGACCAAGCACCCCACCCGGGCGGGCGGCCGGCTGGAGGCCGAGCTCGTGCGGGTGCTGAAGGACCACGGGCTCGCCGACGGCGCGGACGGCCGCGTCGAGGTGATGAGCTTCTCGCGCAACGCGCTGACGCGGCTGCACCGGCTGGCGCCCGGGCTGCCCGCCGTGTACCTGGTCGAGCGGGCGCTGCGGCCGCCGCGGCCGCCGTTCGCGGGCCATGCCGGGCCCGGTATCGATCTGGTCCGCCGGGATCCGGGGCTGGTGGGGCGGCTGAAGGCCAAGGGGCTGCGGGTGCGGGTGTGGACGGTGGACGAGCCGGAGGACGTGGAGCTGTGCCTGCGTCTCGGTGTGGACACGCTGATCACCAACCGGCCGCGGGAGGTACGGGAGTACCTGAACGGGCTGTGAGCCCCGGGGGGAACACCCGGCCGGTCGCGCCGGCCGGGTGTGGGGGGTCGGGATCGTGCGGGGCGGGGTTACGCGAAGCGCTGGTTCGCGGAGCCGTTGCAGGTCTGCAGGCGCAGCCGGTCGTGGGCGGCGGCCACGGTCAGGCACATGCCGGACGCGGCGGCGGGGCGCAGGGTGGTTCCGTTGCGGACCCACTGCTGGTTCGCGCCGCCGTGGCAGTTCCAGAGGATCAGGCCGGTGCCGGCGCCGTAGTTGGCGCCCGGGGCGTCCAGGCAGCGGTCGTGGGTGAGTTCGGTGTGGAGGGACTTGTTCGCGGAGTCGTACCACCAGCCCTGGTTGCGGCCGCCGTGGCAGTCCCAGCCGAGGACGGCCGTCCCGTTGGCGCTGGAGCCGCCGTTGGCGTCGAGGCAGTTGCCGGTCGCCTCGTTCTTCAGCGGCCGGTACAGGTCGTCCCAGGCCCCGGCCTGGAGTACGGGCGTGCCGGTGCTGGCGGGGTCGGCGCAGGAGGCCTCGCGCAGGCCGGAGTCGTAGAGCTGGGTCAGGCAGGACGCGAACGCGCCGTGGCCGCGGTAGTTGGGGTGGAAGGACTGGCGGGCCGTGTTCTCGTCCCACGGGAAGTGGTCGCCGAGGTCCAGGTAGAGGCCGCGGGCCCAGGTGTCCTCCATGCACACCTCATGGCCCTGGAAGAGCCGCGAGTCGTCCAGGTAGGTCGCGCCCGAGGCGAGGGCGGCTTCGCGCATGCCCTTCTCGAAGGTGGGCACGGCGTGGTTGCGGCCCCAGGCGGCGTCGGAGTCGTAGCCGGCGCAGCCTCCGGGGAGCTTGCCGGGGAAGTTCGGGTTGTCGTAGAAGTCGGGCCCGATGGGGCTGGGGTAGCCCATGACGACGAGCTTGTAGTCGGAGTCGGCGTAGCCCGCGTCGCGCATGACCGTCTTGAGGTCGGCGACGGTGGCTTCGACCTTGGGCTTCAGGCCGTCGACGCGCGCCTGCCAGCCGGGGCCGTACTTGGGCTCGCAGGTGCCCTGGCTGAGCACCCAGCGGGTGACGCAGTCGGTCATGACCGGGCCGAACTGGAGGTCGTCGTTGGCGCCGGCGACGAGCAGCACCATCTTGATCTTCGTGTTGCGGGCCTTGATGGCGAGGCTGTCGCTCTGCACCAGCTCGTCGGCGTACTGCTTGCTGCCGCCGATGCGGATGTTGCCGGTGTAGCCGCCGGAGCAGGCGACGTTGAAGGTCAGGTCGGCCGGGATGCCGGTCCGGTGGATCGCGGAGTCCGGGGAGCGGTGGCACTGGTTGGCCGCCGTGTTGGTCGCCGGGTCGTAGTTGCCGACGCCCTCGCCCGAAATCTCGCTGTCGCCCAGCGAGATCAGGCCGGTCTTGCGTTCGTTCAGCGGGCGGATCGCCGGGTCGCCGTAGATCTTGGTGGCCTCCGCCGCGCGGACGGCCTCCAGTTCGGGCGGGAGCGGCGTCGCCGCGGCCGGGGTGCCGGTCGCGGCGGCTGCGGTGCCGGTCACCGCGTGGGCCATGGGGGTGATGGCGCCGACGCCCCCGAGGGCGGCCGCGAGGGCGGCGACGGCGGCGAAGGTAGATCTGAGCCCGGGTCTCGTACGCACACGTGTCATGAACGTCTCCCCTGTCGGTGTTACCCACGGTATTTACTGGCCGGTAGGGGACTTGGGAACACTTCGAACAAGACAATTGCTCAACTTTTTGAGGAGGCAATGCACATGACCGACGATCAGAACCAGGCGGCCTACCGGATCGAGCACGACTCGATGGGCGAGGTACGGGTCCCCGCGCACGCCAAGTGGCGGGCCCAGACCCAGCGCGCGGTGGAGAACTTCCCGCTCTCCGGGCAGCGCCTGGAGCGCGCCCACATCGAGGCGCTCGCGCTCGTCAAGGCGGCGGCCGCGGCCGTGAACGCGAAGCTGGGGGTGGTGGACGAGGACGTCGCCGGCGCCATCCGGTTCGCCGCCGCCGAGGTGGCCGAGGGCCGCTGGGACGACCACTTCCCCGTCGACGTGTTCCAGACCGGGTCCGGGACCTCGTCCAACATGAACACCAACGAGGTGATCGCCACCCTGGCCGGCGAGCGGCTCGGCCGCGACGTCCACCCCAACGACCACGTCAACGCCTCGCAGAGCTCGAACGACGTGTTCCCGTCGTCCATCCACATCGCCGCGACCGCCGCCGTCACCCGCGAGCTGATCCCGGCCCTGGAGCACCTCGCCGTCGCACTGGAACGCAAGGCCGAGGAGTTCGCCGAGGTGGTCAAGGCCGGCCGGACCCACCTGATGGACGCCACGCCGGTGACCCTGGGCCAGGAGTTCGGCGGGTACGCCGCCCAGGTGCGGTACGGCATCGAGCGGCTGCGGGCGGCCCTGCCCCGGCTCGCGGAACTGCCCCTGGGCGGAACCGCCGTGGGCACCGGCATCAACACCCCGCCCGGATTCTCCGCCGCCGTGATCGCCGAGGTGGCCGCCGCGACCGGGCTGCCGCTGACCGAGGCCCGCAACCACTTCGAGGCCCAGGGGGCGCGGGACGCGCTGGTGGAGACCTCGGGGACGCTCCGTACGATCGCCGTCTCCCTCACCAAGATCTCCAACGATCTGCGCTGGATGGCCTCGGGGCCGCGCACGGGATTGGCCGAAATCAATCTGCCCGATCTGCAGCCGGGCTCCTCGATCATGCCCGGGAAGGTCAATCCGGTGGTCCCGGAGGCCGTACTCATGGTCGCCGCACAGGTGACCGGGAACGACACGACCGTCGCCGTGGCGGGCGCGGCCGGCAATTTCGAGCTCAATGTGATGCTCCCGGTGATGGCCAAGAACCTGCTGGAATCGATCCGGCTGCTGGGCAACGCGAGCCGGCTGCTGGCCGACCGCACCATCGACGGGATCACCGCCAACGAGGCGCGGGCCAGGGAGTTCGCCGAGTCCTCCCCCTCCGTGGTGACCCCGCTGAACCGGTACATCGGCTACGAGGAGGCGGCCAAGGTCGCCAAGCGGGCGCTCGCCGAGCGGAAGACGATCAGGGAGGTCGTGCTGGAGTCCGGCTACGTCGACCGCGGTGACCTGACCCTGGAACAACTGGACGAGGCGCTCGACGTCCTGCGGATGACCAGGCCCTGAAAACGTTTCCGGCCTGGGGCCGGATTCGGTCGTTTCTCGTCCTCGCGCACCTCCGTGACCTGCACCGCAGCGGGCGCAGGGGCCCCAGCCCTAAGATCTGCGCATGACAGGTACCGGAGACCGCGGGGGCGGCGACGACGCGCAGGGCACCCGCTGGCGGCCCGGGGACCAGATCCTCTGGCGCTACCGCGACCTCGCCCCGGACCTGAAGGGCGCGGTCCACATCTGCCGTCCGGTGACCGTGGTGCAGGACACCGACGAGCTGCTGGCCGTGTGGATGGCCCCGGGCACCGAGTGCGTCAAGCCGGTGCTGGCCGACGGCACCCCCGTCCACGAGGAACCGCTCGCCACCCGGTACACCGCGCCGCGCACCACCGTACGGGCCCGCTGGTTCGGCGCCGGCGTGCTGAAGCTGGCCCGGCCCGGGGACCCCTGGTCGGTGTGGCTGTTCTGGGAACACGGCTGGCGGTTCAAGAGCTGGTACGTGAACCTGGAGGAGCCGCGCACGCGGTGGTCGGGCGGGGTCGACTCCGTGGACCACTTCCTGGACGTCTCCGTCTACCCGGACCGCACCTGGAAGTGGCGCGACGAGGACGAGTTCGCGCAGGCCCAGCGGTCCGGTCTGATGGACGCGGAACAGGCCCGCCGGGTGCAGGCCGCGGGGCGGGCGGCGGTGGACGTGATCAAGGCGTGGGGGGCGCCGTTCTCCGACGGCTGGCAGGACTGGCGGCCGGATTCCTCCTGGAACGTTCCGGCCCTGCCCGAGGACTGGGACCGCACCCCGGCGCATATGACCTCATGAGACCCTTGATGCGCCCCCGGGGTTCAAACGTAAGATCTGCCTCCGCAGGTCGCGCGCGAGAGGGGCGCCCGGCTGCACATCCGTAAATGTCGTGCCGTACGCGGGACTTGACCGGAGGTCAACGCAGAGCGAGAGGTAACGAGCGGGACGCGGAACCGCGGGGCGATGGTGCCCCCGCCGCTGAGCGGGTATACCGCGACTGACCGAGTTGAGTGCAGCGCACATCGAGCGCAAACGGACGGAATTCCACGCGTGACGGAGTACCCCACCTCGCAGGAGGGCCCGCAGCCCGCCGCGGCCGCCGCGACACCGGCCCCGGGCGGGCCCGCCGTGCCTGCGCGCGGCGCCGGTGCGGACGAACTGGGCCACGGCAAGGCCCCCGTCCCCGCGGCCGAAGCCGTACGCGGTGCGGCCGTGCCCGGCGACGAGCCCGTCCGCTCGGACGTCCCGCACCCGCGCGCCGAGGGCGCGCCCGCCCCGCAGGACGGCAGCCCCCGCCCGGCCCGCGGCCGCTCCCGCGCCGCC
>NZ_JBHYVA010000556.1:0-5799 GCF_042750055.1 Streptomyces sp. NPDC059456 | reverse complement strand
GGCGCCCTGCGCGGCGCCGCCGGGTTCGCGCCCGCGACCCGGCCCGACGCCCGGCTGGCCCGGCCGACCGCCGCGACCGCGCACTGGTCCGCCGAGGACCGGCTGCTGACCCGTACGTTCCGGCTGCGTCCGGGCCGGCTCGTGTACGCCGGCCTGACGCCGGAGGCCCTGGCCGGTACCGGCACCGCCGAGCTGGAGCAGTGGTGCCTGCGCCTGGCGGCCCCGGCCGGGCAGCCCCCCGTACCGCCCGCCCACTGGCACGCGCTCCTGCGCCGGCTGTGGGGTGCGCAGCACCCGCACGAGTACCGGCTGTGCGCCCTGGAGCGCGGCTTCCGCGACGAGGCCGAAGCCGCCCGGCTCGCCGCCGCGTTCAACCCGGCGCTCGTCGCCCTGCTCACCGAGAGGGCGGCCGCCTGATGACCCCCACGACCTTCGCCCCGGCCACCGCGCAGGACCCGGCCACCGCCTTCGTCGAGGCGCTCGCCGCCGAGCCCCGCCCCAAGGCCGTCGCCGCCTTCGACGGCGAGGGGTGGCTGCTGCTGCGCGCGGACGCCCCCGACGGCTTCGGCTCACTCGTCCCGACGCTGGTCGGATACCGCCGCGGCCCCGCCGGAACGTGGGCGGCCGACTGGTCGGTGACCGAGCCCGGCGAGACCGTCGCCGTCCCGGGCGGCTTCCTCTACGTCCGCCGGCGGGCCGTCACCTTCCGGTCCGCCCACGACGGCACCGAACGCGTCGTCGAGCACGTCGCCGGCGAGGTGGCCACGCTGGCCCCGCGGCCGGGCACCACCGCCGTCGCCTGCGTGATCCGTACCGCCGGCCCCCTCGGCGCGCACCCCGACGGACTGCTCCAGGGCTCCGACGCCGTCTGGTCGGCGGGTGCGGACGCGAGCCTGGCGGCGGTCCGCCGGCCCGAGGGCACGTGGCAGCTCCGCCTGGTCGACGTCGCCGCCATCGCCGACGCCACCGGCGCCACCGCCGGCCGCGACCTGTCCGTCACCGTGCCGGACGGCGCCTCCCTCACCGGCGAGGCCGCCTGGTCGGGACCGGACACCCTGCTGCTCGGCCTCGCCCACCACCGCCCCGACGGGACCCGGCGGTTCGGCCTCCTCGCGGTGTCCGCCGAGGACGGCGCCACCGTACGCAGCCTGCTCTTCGACGGGATCGACCTCTGCTACCCGGTGGCGGACCCGGACGGCGGCCAGGTCGCCTACCTCGCCACCTCGGTGCCGACGACCGACGCCCCGCCCGTGCAGTCCGCCTGCCTGATCCGCCCCGGCACCCTGGAGCCGGCCGTCCTCGACGCCCCGGCCGGCACCTGGCAGCGCCCGGTCGGCTGGGACGGCCCCGGCCGGCTCGTGTGCACGGCCGAGGACGGCCCGCGGCGCCGGCTGTACACGTACGACACGGCCCGCGACCGCTGGCGCGACGTCCCGCTCGCGGCATCGGCGGAGAGCGTCCTGGTCCGCGGCGGCAGGGCGGCGGTGCTGGTGTCCGCGCTGGACACGCCGCCGGCGGTCGACGTCGTCACCCTGTCCGACGGGCACACCGAGCGGGTCGAGGCGAGCGAACGGCCGCCGCTGCCGGGCACGTTGTCGTACCACCGGCAGGCGGTGCCGGGCGCGACCGGGGCGCTGGCGAGCTGGCTGTGCCGGCCCGCCGAGGGCCCGGTGCGCGGGCTGGTCGTGTTCTTCCACGGCGGTCCGTTCAAGAGCTGGACCGAGTGGTCCTGGCGGTGGAACCCGTGGCCGTTCGTCGCCTCCGGGTACGCGGTGGCGCTGGTCGAGCCCCCGATGTCGCTGGGCTACGTATCGGCCGTGCCGGGCGGCTGGGCCAACTGGCGGTCGGGGATCGCCGCGGTGGCCGTGCGCCAGGTGGAGCAGCTGCGGGCCGAGACGGGTCTGGCGCAGGTGCCGCTGGCACTGATGGGCGGCAGCTTCGGCGGCTACCTGTCGCTGAGCACGGCGGCGGCGCTGCGGCCGCGGCTGATCGCCTCGCACGCCGCGCCGCTGGACCTCGTCCAGGTCGCGGAGAGCAGTGACGTCGGCTGGCAGTGGCTGCGCGAGTACGGCGAGCCCGCCTCGGCGCGGCACCAGGGCTACCGCGACAACAGCCTGCCGGTGCGGCCGGTGCCGGAGGGCACCCGCGTCCTGCTGTCGCACGGCATGCACGACGGGCTGGTGCCGCCGACCGAGACGCTGCGCGTCCACCGGCAGCTGTCCCGCCAGGGCGTCCGCTCCGAGGTGGCGTTCTTCCGGTCGGAGGCGCACCCGCTGAGCCGGCCGCGCAACATCCGGGCCTGGTACCGGTGGGTGCTGACGGCCTGCGCGGGCGCGCTCGCGGGCGAGGCGGGAGCCGAACCCGCCGACGAGCTGACGGGTGAACTGGCGGCGCGGTTCGCCGAACTGGCCATGGGAGGCCTCGATGACGCGGCATGAGACCGGCCCCGGGCGCACGGTCGTCACCCGGCGGCAGCTCGCCGACGCGCTGGCCGCACTGGGCGTCCGCCCCGGTGGTGTGGCGATCGTGCACTCCTCGCTGCGCGCCTTCGGTTTCGTGGTGGGCGGCGCGCAGGCCGTGTACGAGGCACTGCGCGAGGCCGTCGGACCCGAGGGCACGCTCGTCATGCCCGCGTTCACCCCGCAGCTGTGCCATCCGGCCACCTGGCGCGCGGCGGACCTGGCGCGGACCGACCTGTCCGCGGCCGCGGCCGCGATGCCGGTCTTCGATCCGCTGCGCACGCCGGTCTCGCGGACCATGGGCGTGCTGCCGGAGCTGCTGCGCGCGCTGCCGGGCACCCTGCGCTCGCCGCATCCGCAGGTGTCGTTCGTGGCCGAGGGACCGCGGGCGCGGGAGATCACCCGGTGTCATCCGGACGCGTACCGGCTGTCCTCGCAGAGCCCGCTGGGCGAGCTGTGGCGGCTGGACGCCACGGTGCTGATGCTCGGCACCGGCTGGGACAAGTGCACGGCGCTGCACCTGGCCGAGTACGCCGTCGCCTATCCGGGGCGGCGGGCCGGCCTGTGGCCGTTGCCCGGCCCCGGCCCGGCCGGCACGCGCTGGCACGAGGTGCCCGAACTGCTCGTCTGGGAGGGCGACTTCGACCGGATCGGCGCCGAGTACGAGGCCTGCGGCGGCCCGCTGGCCCGGATGTCCGTCGGCACGGCGGTGTGCCGGGCCGTGCCTCTGCGCCCCCTGGTGGACTTCGCCGCCGGCTGGCTGCCCGGCCACCGCGACCTGCGGCGCGGCATCGCCCCGCCCGGCTGGCGCGAGGTCGTCGACGCCGACGGGCCGCTGCCCCTGCCGCGGCTGGTCCTGGACGGCGGGCCGCAGATGCGGCCGCAGCAGCTGCCGCAGCCGGCCCCGGGGGTGCCCGCATGACGGCCGGCGGAGTGTCGCTGCGCCCGGTCACGGGCGAGGACCTGGACCTGTTCGAGACGGCGTTCACCGGCGAGGAGGGCACGGGTGCCTTCCAGTGGTTCGGTTTCACGAGCGCGCTGCGGATGCGCCGGCGGCACGCCGAGGACGGGCTGCTCGGCCCGGACGGCGGCGTGCTGAGCGTGGTCGCGGGACGCGACACCGTGGGGCGCGTGGAGTGGTTCCGATCGACCTGGGGCCGGATGGACACCTCGTTCTGCTGGACGGTGGCCATCGGCCTGGTGCCCGGCGCCCGGGGCCGGGGCTTCGGCACGCAGGCGCAGCGGCAGCTGGCCCGCTACCTGTTCGACCACACGCGGGCGCAGCGGGTGCAGGCGTGGACCGACGTACGCAATCTCGCCGAGCAGCGGGCGCTGGAGAAGGCCGGTTTCACCCGGGAGGGCGTGCTGCGCGCCGCACAGTGGCGGGGCGGCCGCTGGCACGACCAGGTGCTGTTCTCGATCCTGCGCGACGAGGAGGGGTCATGACGGAGACGGCGGAGATGGCACGGACGGCGCGGAAGACGGCGGCGCTGACGGAATTGACGGACCTGACGGACCTGACGCTGGCGAACGGGATGCGGGTGCTGCTCCAGCCGCTGCCCGGCTGCCAGGTCGTCGCCACCTGCCTGCACGTGGGGACCGGCTTCCGCAACGAGCCCGTCGCCGGGGCCGCCCACCTGCTGGAGCACGTCCTGGTCCAGGGCTCCACGGCCGACGGGCCGCTGACCGCGGCGGTGACCGCCATGGGCGGCACCATGAACGCGCGGACCTCGGCCGACCACACCCAGTACACGCAGATCCTGCCCGCCGACGGGCTGGAGCTGGGGCTGCGCATCGAGCGGGACCGGCTGACGGCACCGGACCTTAGCCCCGGGCACGTCCGCGGCCAGATCGCCGTCGTCCAGGCGGAGATCCGGCGCAACGTGCTCCAGCGCCCGCACGGCGGACTGGTCCTGTTCGACCTCCCCGAGCTGCTGCACGACACCTGGGAGAACCGGCACAACGGCTACGGCGACATCGAGGCGCTGGAGTCGCTGGGCGCCGCCGAGCTGCGCACCTTCTTCGACCGGTCCTACGCGCCCGGCAACATCCACCTCGCGGTCGTCGGCGACTTCGATCCCGGCCGGGCCCGCGAGCTGGTCGAGCGGCTGCTCGGCCAGGTGCCGGCGCGGCCCACCTGGCAGCGCGAGCCGGCCGTCGAGTCCCCGCTGGCGGAGGGCCGGTACGGGAGGCGCCCGGAGAAGGTCGCGCCCGCGGGCCGGACGGTGATCGGCTGGCGGGTCCCGGACCCGCGGACGGCGGCCGCGGACCACCTGGCGACCGTCCTGCTGAGCGAGCTGCTGGAGACCGTCGGCGGCGACTGCGCCCGCCACCGCGCCGGGGAGCATCCCTGGGGGGCGTTCCGGGCCCGCGTGAACCGGACGGGCAACCCGTTCGACGTGGCCCGCGCCTCGCTGTTCGCGGTGGAGTTCCCGCATCCGGTGGACACCTCCCCCGATGCGGCCGAGGACTGCCTGCGCGCCGTGTTCGCCCGGATCGCCGACGGGTCCCTGCCGGTGGAGGCCCCGCTGGGGACCCTGCGCCGCAGGCTGGCGATGCACCTGCACGCCGAGCTGGACTCGGTGGCGGGCCAGGCCTCCTGGCTGGGCGTCGGCGCGGCCGTCCACGGGGACCCCGGCCATCTGGCCGCACTGCCCGCCGCGGTCGACGCGGTGTCGGCGGCCGACGTGGCCCGCCTCGCCGGCGCGTACGCGACGGCCCCGGCGGCCCGGATCACCAGCCTCCCGGCGGCCGCAGGGACCGTACCGGAACCGATGCCCACGACCGCGGGAGCCCCGGCATGACGGCCATGACGACGTCGAACCCCGACACGCACGCACCCGTACCGCACTTCACCGCGCCCGCGCACCGCCGGCACGAGCTGGACCGCGGCACCCTCGTCGCCGTGGACCGCGCCGGCACCGGGGACCTCGCCGAGGCCCGGCTGCTGCTGCCGCTGGTGCCCGGTCCCGCCGCGGCGCACGCCACCGAGGTGGACGTGGCCGCGGAGGTGCTGCGCGAGGCACTGGAGGAGGCGGCCGGCGCGCTGGCCGTCGTACGGGCGGAGGCGCGCCCGGACCGGATCGTGGTCTCGGCGCGCTCCTTCACCGCCGACCTCGCGGAGGTCTGCGCGCGGATCGGCGCCTGCCTGGGCCCCGGGGACCCGGGCGCCGAAGACCGTGGCGCCGGCGACGCGGGATCCCACGGCCCGGGGCCCGGCGGCCTGTTCGGCGCCGAGCGCCTCGACCGGGCCCGGGCCGCGGTGGCCGCCCGGCTGTCCGCGGCGGAGCGCCACCCCACGGTGGTCGCCCGCGCGGGCTTCCTCGCCGCCGTGTACGGC
>NZ_JBHYVA010000555.1:0-5824 GCF_042750055.1 Streptomyces sp. NPDC059456 | reverse complement strand
GGGGGCCCCTCGCGGGGGGTGGGTGGGGCGGGGGCGCCCCCACCCCCCGGGGCGCGCCCGCCCGTGGGGGGGGGCCCCGCCGGAGCGCCGGCCCCCCCCCCCCTGACGGGAGTGCGGGAAGCGGCTACGCGGCGAGCTTGGCCAGGGCCGCGTCGATGCGCGACAGCGAGCGGTCCTTGCCCAGGATCTGGAGGGACTCGAAGAGCGGCAGGCCGACCGTGCGGCCGGTGACGGCCACGCGGACCGGGGCCTGGGCCTTGCCCAGCTTGAGGCCGTGGGCCTCGCCGGCGGTCAGGACGGCCTGCTTGAGGGACTCGGGGTCGCTCCAGTCGGCCGTGTCCAGGTTCGCGCGGGCGGTGGTCAGCAGGGCCGCGGGCTCGCCCTTCATCGCCTTGTCCCAGGACGCCTGGTCCTCGACCGGCTCCTTGCGGAACAGGAAGTCGACGTTGGCGGTGATGTCCGACAGGACGGTGACCCGGGTCTGGGCGTACGGCGCGATGGCCGCCCAGGCCTCGGCGTCGAAGTCCGCCGGCTCCCAGTTGGCGTGCGGGGCCTGCAGCCACGGGGCGCAGGCGTCCGCGAAGGCCTTCGGGTCCAGGAGGCGGATGTGGTCGGCGTTGATCGACTCGGCCTTCTTGAGGTCGAAGCGCGCCGGGTTCGCGTTCACGTCCGGGATGTCGAACTTCGCGACCATCTCCTCGATCGAGAAGATGTCCTGGTCCTTGGAGAAGGACCAGCCGAGGAGCGAGAGGTAGTTCAGCAGGCCCTCGGGGAGGAAGCCGCGCTCGCGGTACAGGTTGAGCGAGCTCTCCGGGTCGCGCTTGGAGAGCTTCTTGTTGCCCTCGCCCATGACGTACGGCAGGTGGCCGAACTCCGGGACGCCGGTGGCGATGCCGAGCTCCGTCAGCGCCTTGTAGAGGGCGATCTGCCGCGGGGTGGAGGACAGCAGGTCCTCGCCGCGCAGCACGTGGGTGATCTGCATCAGCGCGTCGTCGACCGGGTTGACGAGCGTGTACAGCGGAGCGCCGTTGGCCCGCAGGATGCCGAAGTCCGGCACGTTCTCCGGGGTGAAGGTCAGCTCGCCGCGGACCAGGTCGGTGAAGGTGATCGGCTCGTCGGGCATCCGGAAGCGGACGATCGAGGGGCGGTGCTCGCCCTGGTACGCCTCCAGCTGCACGGCGGTCAGGTCGCGGCAGTGGCCGTCGTAGCCGGAGGGCTTGCCGGCCGCCCGGGCGGCGGCGCGGCGCGCGTCCAGCTCCTCGGTGGTGCAGTAGCAGTCGTACGCGTAGCCGCCGTCGCGCAGGCGCTGTGCCACGTCCGCGTAGATGTCCATGCGCTGCGACTGGCGGTACGGGGCGTGCGGGCCGCCGATCTCGGGGCCCTCGTCCCAGGTGAAGCCGAGCCAGCGCAGCGAGTCGAGCAGCTGCTCGTACGACTCCTCGGAGTCGCGCGCCGCGTCGGTGTCCTCGATGCGGAAGACGAACGTACCGCCGTGGTGGCGGGCGAACGCCCAGTTGAAGAGGGCGGTCCGGACCAGGCCCACGTGGGGGTTGCCGGTCGGGGAGGGACAGAAACGTACGCGGACGTTCGCGTTAGCCACGCTTGATCACCTTGTTGGTGAGAGTGCCGATGCCTTCGATGGTGACGGCGACCTCGTCGCCGACGTTGAGGGGGCCGACTCCGGCCGGGGTCCCCGTGAGGATGACGTCGCCGGGGAGCAGCGTCATGGCCTCGGTGATGTGGACGATCAGGTCCTCGATGGAGCGGACCATGTCGCTGGTGCGGCCGAGCTGGCGCTGTTCGCCGTTGACGGTGCACTGGATGGTCAGGTCGCCCGGGTCGAGGTCGGTCTCGATCCAGGGGCCGAGCGGGCAGGAGCTGTCGAAGCCCTTGGCCCGGGCCCACTGCTTCTCGCGCTGCTGGACGTCGCGCGCGGTGACGTCGTTGGCGCAGGTGTAGCCGAGGATCACGTCCTTGACGCGCTCCTTGGGGACCTCGCGGCACATCCGGCCGATGACCACGGCGAGCTCCGCCTCGTGGTGGAGGTCCTGGGAGAAGGAGGGGTACGTGATCGGGTCGCCCGGGCCGACCACGGAGGTGGAGGGCTTGAAGAAGGTGATCGGCGTCTCGGGGACCTCGTTGCCGAGCTCTGCCGCGTGCTCCGCGTAGTTGCGGCCGATGGCCACGACCTTGTTCGGGAGCACGGGCGGCAGGAGCCGGACCTTGCTCAGCGGGACCTTCGTGCCGGACAGCTCGAAGTCCGCGAACGGGATGCCCTTGATGATGTCGAGGACGAGCTCACCCTCGGCGCCGGGGGCAGTACTGCCCTCGACCGCGCCGAACGCGACATTGCCGTCAATCGAGAACCTGGCGATGCGCACGTGTTGCGTCTGCCCCTCTGTATGTCCGCCGGCTGGAGTCTGCGTCTCCAGGCTAACGCGGCGGGCAGCGGCGCTCCGCGCTCCTTTTCCCGAGTGGCTTACTGCGCGGCGGCGACCGGCGCGTCCATCAGGATCGTGCGGCGCGGGTTCGCGGTCTGGGCGGGCAGCTCGACGGCGTGCTCCGGAGCCTCGACCGCCTGCAGCTCCTCGGCGTCCTTGAGGTGCGCGAGGGTGGTGCGGCGCGGGTTGGCTATGTTGCGGAACATCATCGTCGTCTTCACGGTGTCTCGGGCCCTCGGCTCGGTTGCGGGGTGCAGGGTTGTCGGATCCGTCAACCCTGTAAAGGGCAAGGCTAAACATCCGATTCCCCGGCTCAACCGGGAAGTAATGGCCACGGCTGTGTGAGTTTGCTCACCCGTGACCTGGCAATACGGGCATAACGGGCGGTCAATTTTAGGCGGCGAAACGGACATTGCGCCACTGAATCTGCCATTCCGCTCCTGATCATCTCGACTGGGACACCTTGCCAGCCACCGCGTTTGGATGGCGTAAGTCCGATTCACCCCGAAAGATGCCCCACATCGCGTGACCTTTCCATCACGGGAAGTCACCGGCGCTCCGGGCCGACACGCGCACCTTGTTGGAGATCCGCCACTGTGCTGGAATTCGCGGGACCGCCGCGGGAACAGCCGGCGCGCAGGTGGCGCGAGACAGCGCCGCGCGCGGCGGCAAGGAGAGGGAGACGCGCCGGTCACCGACGACCACCATGGGGCCGCAAGGCCCCACGACTCGACACCGTCCCACCGGTCGCCCGGCGGGACGCCTGGTCCAGAGGTTGCGACGCTAGTGCAGGGACGATTCAAGAGGGATGGCAGCGCTGCGGCGGAGCAGGAGCCGCGCGGCGGGACCGACCGTGGCTCCTCGCCCCAGCACGCCCAGAACCGCGGGCCGGCTGTCGAAGGCGCAGGCTCCGACTCCTCCACCACGGTGAAGGCGAAGGCACGCCTGAAGCCCCGGGGCAAGGCGAAGAGCGAAGAGCCGGCCGACGGCACGGAAACGGCGATACCGAAGGCCCCCAGCGGGCCCGGTTCACGCCTCGCCATGCAGAACTGGCGCATCAGCACGCGACTCGTGTCGCTGCTGACCCTGCCGGTCGTCGCCGCCACCACGCTCGGTGGCTTCCGCATCAACGACTCGATGAACGACATCGCGCAGCTGGAGCACATGCAGCTGCTGACGACGATGACCCGGCAGGCCACCAACCTGGCCGCCATGCTCCAGGAGGAGCGGGACAAGTCGGCGGGTCCGCTCTCGGTCACCAAGGACGGCAAGGCCAACAGCCTCGTCCAGGGTGTGCGCGACCAGACCGACGCCGCCGCCAAGGCCTTCGAAGCCGCGACCGACAAGGTCGACAGCACGGAGGACAAGGACGACACCCTCAAGTCGATCCGCAACAACATCCTGCAGATCGGCCGCCAGCTCACCGGCATCGAGGAAATCCGCAAGAAGGCGTACATCAACGGCGCCCAGCAGACCGTCACCGAGTACAACTCGCTCATCGTCTCGCTGCTCTCGCTCTCCCAGGACATGGCGCAGGCCACCTCCAGCCCTGAGATGATCAAGCGTACGCGCGCCCTGGCGGCCTTCTCCTCCGCCAAGGAGTACGCCTCGATCCAGCGCGCCGTCATCGCCGCCTCGCTCCCCGAGAGCAACGAGAAGGCGGGCACCCTCACCGAGAACGACCGCCTCTACGCCCTCTCCGCGCTGCGTGGCGAGAGCCAGGCGAAGAAGACCTTCGAACTCGTCTACCAGGGCAAGCCCGAGGAACTCCTCGCGGCGCTCGGCGACGGCAACACGGAGATCGGCACCGCCGACCACTACGCGCGCCGCGTCCTGAGCACCCAGGGGCAGTTCAACAAGGAGAAGAACCGGTCCTGGATGGACTGGTACGACGCCGACGACACCAAGCTCCAGGCCATGAAGGTCATCGAGCTCACCCTGCTCGAGGACATGGAGCAGAAGGCCCGCGAGCTCAAGAACAGCTCGCAGCAGGACGCCATCATCAACGGTGCCCTGATCCTGCTCGTCCTCGGCGTTTCCCTCGTCGGCGCCTTCGTCATGGCGCGGTCCATGATCCGCTCGCTGCGCCGCCTGCAGGACACCGCGACCCGGGTCGCCCAGGACCGCCTGCCCGAGCTCGTCAAGCAGCTGTCCGAGTCGGACCCGCAGGACGTGGACACGTCCGTGGAGTCGGTCGGCCTGCACACCCGCGACGAGATCGGCCAGGTGGCCGCGGCCTTCGACGACGTGCACCGCGAGGCCGTCCGCCTCGCCGCCGAGCAGGCCCTCCTCCGGGGCAACGTCAACGCGATGTTCACCAACCTCTCGCGCCGTTCGCAGGGCCTCATCCAGCGTCAGCTCTCGCTCATCTCCGAGCTGGAGTCGCGCGAGGCCGACCCGGACCAGCTGTCCTCGCTCTTCAAGCTCGACCACCTCGCGACCCGCATGCGCCGTAACGGCGAAAACCTCCTCGTCCTCGCGGGCGAGGAGCCGGGCCGCCGGTGGACCCGCCCCGTCCCGCTCGTCGACGTGCTCCGTGCCGCCGCGTCCGAGGTGGAGCAGTACGAGCGCATCGAACTCGCGTCGGTGCCCGGCACCGACGTCGCCGGCCGCGTCGTCAACGACCTCGTGCACCTGCTCGCCGAGCTGCTGGAGAACGCCACCTCGTTCTCCTCCCCGCAGACCAAGGTCAAGGTCACCGGTCACGCGCTGCCCGACGGCCGCGTGCTCGTCGAGATCCACGACACCGGCATCGGCCTCTCCCCCGAGGACCTCGCCGCGATCAACGAGCGGCTCGCGTCGCCGCCGACCGTGGACGTCTCCGTCTCCCGCCGCATGGGTCTGTTCGTGGTCGGCCGCCTGTCCCTGCGACACGGCATCCGCATCCAGCTGCGCCCGTCCGACTCGGGCGGTACGACGGCCCTCGTCATGCTCCCGGTGGACGTCGCCCAGGGCGGCAAGAAGCCGGGTCCGATGCCGGGCCAGGGCGGTCAGGGCGGTCCCGGTGGTCCGGGCGCCGGCGGTCCGCAGGGCATGCCGGGCGGTTCGGCCCAGGGTTCGGTCCCTGGCGGCGGCGCACGCCAGCCCGTCGGCGCCGGCCCGCAGCGCGGCCAGGTCTCCGGCGGCGGCCAGCGTGCCGCACTGCCGGGACGCGACGGCGGCCCCGGTCTGCAGGGCGGTCCGAACGCCCGTCAGCAGGGCGGTCCCGGCGGGCGTCAGCAGGGCGGTCCGGGCTCGGCCGGCATGCCGGGCGCCCCGGCCGGCCAGGGCCAGGGTGCCTTCGGCGGCGGTTCCCCGCTGCCGGGCCGCGGTCCGGCCGGCGGTCCCCCGTCGCGCCCGATGCCCACGGCCACCGGCCAGGGCGGGTTCCCGCAGGGCAACGG
>NZ_JBHYVA010000554.1:4058-5827 GCF_042750055.1 Streptomyces sp. NPDC059456 | reverse complement strand
CCGCCCCGGGTCGCGCGGGCGGCCCCGCCCCCCCCGCCCCCCGGGCCCGCCCCGGGCCCGCCCCCGCTCGGACGTCACGACCCATCGATCAGTCCGAAGTCCTGCGGGAAGGTCTCAAGGAACTCCCGCCGCGCGGGATCGGCCTCTGCCTCAGCCATCTCTCCAAGCACATCGAGCAGGTCACGCCGTTGATCACTCGACAAGTGCTTCAGCACCGCAGCCACACCCTCCAGAGCCTTCACCGCGTCATCGAGATCCATTTGATCGTCGTCCGCGCCGTCGATGAACCACGTCATATCGACCAGGGCCTCAGTCAAGGCATGCGCCAGCGTTGAGTACTCAGATGCCACGGTGATCTCCCCAAGTCGACGGCTACGGAATCGCACCGCCATCCCACCACAGGGGCTCGGGGCTCAGCTCGCCCAGTTGGGCATCTCCGCCGTTGCTCCAACCCAGGCCAGAGCCTGGTCGACGACAGCGTCGAGATCTTCTGGGGACCGCGGGTGAAGATATGCCTGCCATCCGACCTCAGTAACGAAGTCGACCCCCATCAGACTGATCCCGGACTCGCCGAACGCGCCAACGTTGCCTCACCGGCTCCCGACCTCCAGGTCCACCTTGGCGTCGGGAGTCGCCTTACGCCCCGGCCTATCAGGGGGTCCGCCAGTAGGACGAATCCACAGCACCGCGTCAACACCGCGAGCCCTGCACTCGTTCTCCCGCTCCGCGAACCACGCCTCCAGCCAGTCTGGCAGTCCCCCCACGTCGCTTCCCCTCGCCCCGGAACCGAACCAGCACACCATCCTGACAGTGCAGGTCAGCACACGGGCTTCCGGCACCTATCCGAGCGACCCGCACAAGTTCCCACGAGGGCTTCGCTCTGCAGTTGAACTCGTACGCCGACCGCCTGTCGCCATACGCCTCAGTCACGCTTGCCGACGCTTCCGTCCACGACATCCCAGACTTCATTTCCCGTGAACGATCACGCGCGCTCCGATCGCCCACTGCCTCCCAACCAGGTGGACAAACGCTGCTGCTGAACGTGAACCAAGCCAGCTGCCACTCTGGCAGCCCTCAACCAGCGGGCAGCACCGGGCCGACGGCCGGCCCCGCCCGTACGGGTTCACGGTGAGCCCATCAGATGCCGGGCGGCGGCCCTCGTCTCCTCGTCCTCGTCCCTCAGGGCCCGGTCCCGCAGCACTGCTGCGGTCCGCGGACTCGACGGCCACCCCAGGGCCAGCATGTGGAGGACCTTGCGCCGCACCTTCGGATCCGGTTCCGCGACGGCCCGTTCCCTGACCAGCACTTCCCCCTCCTCGTCGCCTGCCCGGACCACCCACCAGCGCAGCGCCGCAAACCTGCACTCGGGCGCCGGGTCGGCCGCCGCGCACCGGCGCAACAGCGCGTGCACGTCCGGATGCCCGGCCCAGCGCCGGCCCAGCGACCGAATGGCCTCGCCACGGGTGTGCTCGACGGGATGGCCGGCGGCCGCGCGTTCCAGCACCTCGCGGACGTCGTCGCGGTGGGCCCAGTAGCGGCCCAGGGCACTCAGCACGGTGCTCTGGCAGTAGTGCGTGGTGTCGGAGGCGACGCGCAACACGTACGTGCCGACATCCGCGCGGTCGGTCCACCTCTTCGTCAGCACCTTCAGGGCGGCGGCGGGGGCCACGCCCAAGGGGGCGGGGCCCGGGGTGGCGCCCCCCCCCCCCCCCCCGCCCCGCCCCAGGGGGGGGGCCGGCGGGCCCCCCCAGCGGCGCCCACGGCGAGAG
>NZ_JBHYVA010000554.1:0-4048 GCF_042750055.1 Streptomyces sp. NPDC059456 | reverse complement strand
GTCGGGCCCGACTCCCGGGGGGTGGTCCCACCTTTTCGACCCCACTTTCGGGGGGGCGCGGCCCCCGCCCCGGTCGTGGGCCGCGCGGGTTGCGACCCGCATCAGCACGGCGCGCACGTCCTCGTGGTCGGGCCAGTGGTCCTCCAGGACGTCGAGCACGGTCGAGCAGGTGACGCGGTCCGGGTGGTCGGCTGCGGCGAGGAGCAGTTCGTGGACGTCGCGCCGGCCGGCCCAGTGCTTCGCAAGAGCGCACAGGACGGTCGCGTAGGTGTACGCGTCACGCTCCTCCGCGCAGAGCCGGACGAGCAGGTCGCGGATCTCCGGCCGGCCGGCCCAGCACCGGGCCAGTACGCGCAGGGCCTCTTGCCTGACGTCCTCCTGCCCGATGTCCTCACACGAAGCGGCGACGGGGGCCGTGCAGCGGATCAGGACCTCGCCGACGTCGTCGTGCCCCGGGTAGCAGTCGCCGAGAACCTGCAGGGCGGTACGCCGCACCGCGGGGGCGCCGTCCTTGACGGCCCGGTGGAGGATGGCTTCCAGGACACCCTCGTGGCCCGGCCAGTGGGCCCCCAGCTCCCGGACGGCGGTCGAGCGCGCCTGCGGCCAGGGGTCGTCGGCACCGCGCACCAGCACGTCGCGGACGGCGGTGTGTCCCGGCCCCTGCCTTCCCAACACCCCCAGCGCCCCGGCCCGTACATCGCCGTGAGGTGAGTCCGCGGCCCGCCGGATCAAGAGCTCGCGGACCCCGGTGTTGCCCGGGACCTGGTCGCCGAGGTGCCAGACGGCGGAGCTGCACAGCTCCGGTTCGCCGTCGTCAGCCGCGCACCGGGTGAGGAAGTCGAGAACGTCGGGGTGCCCGCGTACGCACTGGGCGAGCACCTTCAGCGCTGTGCTCCGGGTGTTATCGGCCTCGTCCTCACGGGCCCGTCGGATGAGCAGGGCGCGAACGGCCTCCTCGTCGGACCACCGCCGGCCGAGGAGGCGCAGCGCGTCGCTGCGGACGAACTGGTGGCCGTCGCCCACGGCCGCGGCCATGACCAGGTCCCGGACGGCCGGGTCGGCGGGCCGTCCCGCGGCGAGGGCCTCGAGCGAGGCGGACCGGCTGCGGCGGGCGGGGTCCTCCGTGGCGCGGCCGGTCAGGAAGGCGCGAACGTCCTCGCAGTCTGCCCACAACTCGCCGAGCACTTCCAGGGCCATGGGGCGGACGTTGTCGTTCCGGTCGCTCGTGGCCTCGTGGACGACCAGTGCACGGGCCTCGTCGTCGGGGCGGCGGCGGCCGCGCTCGTAGAGGAGGAGCATGCGGTCGCCTCCGTAGTAGCTGCCGCGGCCCAGAGCGCTCAACTCGTCCTCGTCGAGCCGGAAACAGAAGGCCAGGAGACCGGCGGGCTCGTCGCTCGCGGAGAACTGGCCGCTCAGCCGGTACCAGCGCAGGTAGCGCTCGCGCCCGGCCCAGTACCGGCCGAACGAGGCCAGTGCCGAGCCGGCTTCGGCAAGCAGCCACGGACCCTTGGAACCGCGTACGTCGAGGGCCGCGGTCACGGCGTCGACGACTGCGGCGCTGCGGCTCGCCGGCACCCCGCTCCCGCGGGTCTCGGCCAGTGCCCGCAGGGCCAGTACCACATGGCTCGCGTCGTCCGGGTCGGTGCGCCGGGCGTGGAGGTCGAGGAGCCGGTCGACGGCGGCCGTCGCGTCCGCGGCGCCAAAATGCCCGATGAGCAGGAGCAGGACCTCGTGCCACGCCGGATCCGCGGCCCGGACGGCGACGACCTGCTCGATCAGCTCCTCGGCCGTCCACTCCCCTTCCACCTGGTAGCGGTGGGCGATGTCCGCCGCCGCCAGGTGTTCGAGGAAGGCCCGGTGGACGAATCCGTAGACTTCGCCGCCGTAGCGGGACAGGATGAAGTTGCGCTCGTGCAGCTGCGTGACCATGGCCCGGGCGGCGGCCGTGGCGTGGAGCGGTGCCAGCTCGTAGGGCTCGAGCTGGTCCCGGAAGACCCGTTCGAGATCGTCCGCGCTGATGTGGTTGCCGGCGACGCCGCCGCGGCCTTCCTGCAGGGTGCGAGCCAGCCGGCGCAACAGGGCCAGTCGCCACGCGGGCCCGAGGGCGTCCAGCGCCTCGGCGGTGGGTGGGGACAGCGGCGCCTTGAGGAACTTGACTGCCTGGTCCCATTGTTCGACGAGGACCGCGACGGCGTGCTCGTAGACGCCCCGCCTGTTGTCCGGGAGGGGGCCACGGGTTCCGATGATCACGAGGATGGTCAGCAGGAGCGGGTTGCCCGCCATCTCCCGGAGCGGCCGCGAGCCCTCCACCGCCGAGATGATCCGCTCGGCCGGCTCCTCGGCCCGCGCCCGCCCGCTCGGGAGGGCGTGGCGGTACCAGCGGCGGACGAACTCGCCGATCCGTTCGTCGTCCAGGTCCTGCAACGTGAAGTGCGAGAAGCCCGCGCGCTCCAGGAGACCGCGGCGGTATCCGATGATTCGCGAGGTCACGACGATCCGGGCCGACGGGCGGCGCGCGGCGAACGCGGCGATGCGGCGGGCGATCTCCTCCCGCTCTTTGGGATCGAACACCTCGTCGAGGCCGTCGAAGACCACCAGCGCCCGTCCCTCGGACAGCAGCCGCTCCCGCACGGGGGCGGGGACGGAGAGCCCCGAGGTTTCGTGCTGTCGGTCGAGGAAATCCTCGAAGTCGCCGTGCCGCCAGGCGCCTTCGGCGTACCGGCGGAGCTCCACCGCGAGCGGAACCCGTCCGGCCAGCCCGCTCAGGAGCTCGCCGGGTTCACCGCCGGACAGCTCGAGCACGAGATGGCGCACCAGCGTGGACTTGCCCGCACCGGGGTCTCCCAGCAGGACCGTCCTCCTGCCCGAGGGCCCGGCCAGCACCTCCAGCACGTGCTCTTCGGGTCGTTCCAGGTAGGAGCTGCGCAGCCGCTCGAAGTCGGCCTTGTCCACCCCCGGCGGCAGAAGGTCCTCCTCCGACAGCTGTCCGGACAGCGCCAGCCGCCTGCGCAGTTCCCCGGGCAGTTCGAGCGGGGGCGGATCCGCCCGTACGGAGGGGGCGACGAACACCGCGGACAGCGGCACCGTGGGATGCCGTTCCTCCGCGGGGTTCAGGACGTCCAGGTCCAGTCCCCCGTACTCCTGTGCGAAGCGGCGCGCATAGTCGGCCACGGCCTGCATCACGGCCTCGTCGGAGGGCGGGGCGGGCGGCGGGGGAACCTGGTGGACGGTCATGCTCCCGATGACCGTGTTGTGGTCACCGGTGATCACGTCGTGCGCGTTCCCGGTCACGGCCGCGGCCCGTGCGGCGTCCGCCCGGGCTACAGGGGCGGACGCTGCTGCGGGCTCCGGTCCGCTCGGCCGGGGCGCCTTCCACGGCAGGCGGCGAGGGATCGGGTCGGGCCCTGCGGTCCCGGTCAAAGGGCCTCCAGACGATACGGAGCGCAGCGATCCCCGAACGCTAGCCGGAATGGTCGGGGCACGGCTCCTCTTTGCCGGAAGTACGTCGCGCAGGGCGGCCCGGTGAAAGGATGACCCCCATGACGAGGCGTGCGAGGACCATCATGTGGGGCGTCGCGGTACTGGGCGGCTTGACGGCCTCAGGGCTCGGCGCCCTCGTGATCGCGGGCGACCTGGAGAAGGCCGACAAGGCCGCGAGCATCGTCGGGGCCGTCGTCGGCCTGGCCTCCCTGGCCGTTTCGGTCATCTCACTCCTGCGCTCCCCCGCCCCGGCACCCGCCGGTGACCCCGCCACCGCCGGCGTGAGGGCGCAGGGCACCCGGTCGGTGGCCATCGGCGGAAACGCCGGCCGCATCGTCACAGGCGACGGGGTCGCGCTCTCCACGCCGCCGCCCGCACCGCTTGCCGAGACCGGGGAACCCGCCGGGACGCGGCAACCGACACGGGCCACGGGAGAGCGAGCCGTCGCGGCCGGCGGCTCGGTGGACGAGACGATCACCGGGGACGGGCCTCAGAGCTAGCGCGTGTCTCTTTGATCGGTTGGTCAGTTGATCGGATGTGTCCGTCCGATTAGTGATCACCGATGAGA
>NZ_JBHYVA010000553.1:0-5830 GCF_042750055.1 Streptomyces sp. NPDC059456 | reverse complement strand
CAGGCGCCCGCCACCACCTAGTTACACACTCTGAGTTTCGGCGGCCGCTTACGTTGTGTATACGAGACAGCGGGGGGGCTCGGGCGGGGGCCCCGGCCGCCGCGTTCGCCCGGGGGGCTCGGGGAACGCCCGGCCCCCGGGGTCCTGTCGCCGCCGCTGCCGTCGGTGCCGGGCTCCCTGCCGGGGCCGGCGGGCCGCTCGTCGCCCGCCGTGCGCGTACCGCCGGACCAGATGGTCCCGCCGCCCCGGCTGATCGCCGTGCCGGAGAAGGCCTCGTACGCCCCGAGGCCGCCGAGCGCGATGGCGAAGGCCGCGCCCGAGGCCACCGCGGTGCGCTTCCAGCCCCGTACGCGGGTGCCGTGCACGGTGGCCTCGCCGAACTCCGCGGACGGCGGGACCGCACGCAGCGGCAGGGTCCCGTCGGGCGCCTTCTCCTTGGCGGGCGGCGGGACCTGACGGGCCCCGGGGCGGGCGTTCTCGCGGAGCTGGTCACCCGTGCGCTTGAAGAAGTGCTGGATGACGGGGCCGCCCGCGGTGGCGACCACGCTCACCACGCCGGCCCCGAGGATGGTCCCGTAGACGCCCAGCTTCGAGGCGAGCAGGGCCGCCGCGACGGTGGCGAGGGAGGAGCCCGCGATCTGGGCCACGCTCAGATCGAGCTTCCTCGTCTCCGTCCCGGACGCCGGTTCGGCTTCGGGCGCCGTCTTCTGACCCATCCTCATCCCCTGTGTGTGCTGCCTCTCGCGACCACTCGCGGTCTCTCGCGCTTCACCGCTCTCAGCAGTTACCGACCGCTGAGCGAAACAGATGGTTCCGTTTCTGGGGATTCTGTGAAGCAGGACACGCGAAAACGAGTACGCGCGCAGGTCCGGCCGGATTCGGGGCAGCCCAACTCCCGCCGCCCACGACAAGTTCGGCGGCGCGGCGGTCCACCCAGGTGGCCCGAATGGAGTACTGTGGCGAGCCCTGGGGCCGTCCTTCCTTTTGGATGTCCGGACTCGGGAGAGGGGGCCGGCTGATGGAGAAACGGCACTCGAGACCGGTGATGCCGCGGCATTGCACGCGTTCCTGATGCGCACAGTAACCGTTCGGTCACTGTGCGTGCCCAACAGGTAACCGTGCCATAACGGCGATCAAGGGCGCATGCCCGACACGCCGGTTGAACTCGGCAAGGTTGTGGCAGGCTGCACCCGGGCAGGCCACACTCGACTAGCGGAAGCAGCGACGCACGTGACGTCGGCAGGCACCACCCGGGAGGTCCCCATGCCCGAACTGCGTGTCGTGGCCGTCTCCAATGACGGCACACGACTGGTGCTCAAGGCTGCGGACAGCACGGAGTACACGCTTCCGATCGACGAGCGGCTGCGGGCTGCCGTGCGCAACGACCGCGCGCGCCTGAACCAGATCGAGATCGAGGTGGAGAGCCACCTCCGCCCCCGCGACATCCAGGCCCGCATACGGGCCGGTGCCTCCGCTGAGGAGGTCGCCCAGCTCGCCGGCATTCCCGTCGACCGCGTGCGCCGCTTCGAGGGCCCGGTGCTGGCCGAGCGCGCGTTCATGGCGGAGCGGGCGCGCAAGACGCCCGTGCGCCGCCCCGGCGAGAACACCGGACCCCAGCTCGGCGAGGCCGTGCAGGAGCGGCTGCTGCTGCGCGGGGCCGACAAGGACTCCGTCCAGTGGGACTCCTGGCGGCGCGACGACGGCACCTGGGAGGTCCTCCTCGTCTACCGGGTCGCGGGCGAACCGCACTCGGCGAGCTGGACGTACGACCCGCCGCGCCGGCTGGTCGTGGCCGTGGACGACGAGGCCCGCTCGCTGATCGGCGAGGCGGACGACCTGCCGGCGACGCCGGAGCCGAGCTTCCCGTTCGTGCCGAGGATCGCGCGGCTGCCGCGGGACCGGCCGCTGGACCGCGCCCTGGACCGCCAGCTGGAACGTCAGCTGGAACGCCCCGTCGCCCCGGCCCCCGAGCCGGAGGAGGAGCGGGACACCCTGACGAGCCTGCTGGAGGCCGTACCGAGCTTCCGCGGCGACCTGGTGGTCCCGGAACGGCCCGAGCCCCCGGCGGAGGAGCCGGAGGTGGAGGAGCCGCCGGCCGCCTCGGCGAGCGCGGGCGCCGGCTCCGCGTACGCGGACGTCCTGATGCCGCGCACGGTGGCGGGCCACCGCGACCGCCTGACGGGCACCACGGACCGCCAGGCCGAGGCCGACGGCGTCCGCCCGGGCCGCCGAGCGGCGGTCCCGAGCTGGGACGAGATCGTCTTCGGCACCCGCCGCAAGAAACAGGAATAGCGCCGTCCCGACCGGCGCCCGGCCGCGCCCTTCGGGCCGGCGCCACGGCCACGCCCCTCGGGCGGGGCGCGGCCGGGCCCCGGACTACCGGGGCTCCGGTCCCGTCGCGACCGGGCGGGCCGGGTCCGCGGACCATTCCGACCAGCTGCCCGCGTACAGGGCGGCCGGAACCCCCGCCACCTCCAGCGCGAGCACCTCGTGCGCCCCCGAGACCCCGGATCCGCAGTACACCCCCACCGGAGCCTCGCCCGAGGCGCCCAGCCCGGCGAACCTCTCCCTCAGCGCATCGGCCGCGAGGAACAGCCCGTCCGCGCCCACGTTCTCCGTCGTGGGCGCCGACACCGCGCCCGGAATGTGTCCGCCGACCCGGTCGATCGGCTCGACCTCACCGCGGTACCGCTCCCCCGCCCGGGCGTCCAGCAGGATCCCGTCGTGCGCGAGGGCCGCCGCGGCGTCCGCGTCGAGCAGTCCCACCGCTCCCGGGTTTGGCTTGAAATCGCCCTCCGCGACCGTCACCGTGTCGGCGGACACCTGACCGCCCGACGCCGTCCACGCGGCCAGGCCCCCGTCCAGTACCCGCACGTTCGTGTGACCCGTCCAGCGCAACAGCCACCACGCGCGGGCCGCGGCCCAGCCCAGACCCCCGTCGTACACGACCACCGGCGCGTCCGCCGAGACCCCGGCCCTGCGCATCACCGCGCCAAACCCCTCCGGCTCCGGCAGCGGGTGCCGGCCGCCGGCTCCCGGCGGACCTGCCAGTTCGTGGTCCAGGTCCACGTACACCGCCCCCGGCAGATGGCCTGCCTCGTACGCGGACCGCAGGTTCGGGCCGCCGAGCTGCCAGCGGACGTCCAGCAGCACGGGCGGCCGGGGACCGGCCAGCTCGTCCCTCAGTTCGGACGCGGAGACGATCGCGGAAGGGGCGGAGTGCGCAGATTTCTCAGTCATGCGGCCCATCTTCCTCCCCACCGCGCGAGCGTCGTAACAAGCCCGACATCACCCGTCCGCACCGATTCGGTCATCTCTGCCCGCATCGGCGAAACCCGGCCGGTCGGGGCGCGCCGGACCCTCCGGAGTGGAAGCATCTGGTCCGGGATGAGCGACGACGGAGGAGAACCGCTGACATGACCGAGGCACCGGAAGCAACGCGGCGCCCGCCCGGCACACCCTGCTGGTCCAGTCTGATGGTGCACGGCCTCGGGACCACCGAGGCCTTCTACACCGACCTGTTCGGCTGGGAGTACGAGCCGGGCCCGCAGCCGTTCGGCCCGTACGTCCGCGCCCTGCTCGACGGCCACGAGGTGACCGGCATCGGCGAGATGCCGCCGGACCGGCTCCTCCCGGTGGCCTGGACCACGTACTTCGCCACCGACGACGCCGACTCCACGGCCGAGACGATCCGTTCCTGCGGCGGCACGGTCGCGGTGGGCCCGCTGGACGCGGGCGGCGAGGGGCGCATGGCGATCTGCTCCGACCCGCTGGGAGCGATCTTCGGGATCTGGCAGGCCGAGGAGCACATCGGGACCCGGCTGTCCGGCGTCCCCGGCACCCCGGTCTGGAGCGAGCTGGTCACGCAGGACACGTCGACCGTCGGCAAGTTCTACGCGCACGTCTTCGGCCACGAGGCCGAGACGCACGCCACGGCCGCCGCCGACTTCGACTACGTCACGCTGCTGCTCGACGGGCGGCCGGTCGCCGCGGTGCACGGGGTCGGGCGCTCGCTCCCGCACGACCGGGGCCCGCACTGGATGACGTACTTCCAGGTCGAGGACGCCGACATGGCCACGGCCCGGGTCCACCGGCTCGGCGGGCGCGTGGTCCAGCCGCCCCGCGAGGGGCTGACCGGCAGGGTGGCCACGGTCACCGACCCGGAGGGCGCGGTGTTCGCCCTCGTGGAACGGCGTCCCGGGAACGGCCGCTGACCGCCGCCCGGCCGGCCCTCAGGCGGGGTTGACCGGCAGGACGTCCGGGGAGAGGGCGGCGGCGTGGGCCGCGTCGCTCGTCATCCGGCGGCGGTGGTGACGACGGCACAGCACCTCGTAACCGACCTCCTCCGGTGAGCGGTTGACGTCGCCGACGACGACCTGCTCGCCCTCCACCACCATCTCGCCGCCCACCGTGCGGGCGTTGTGCGTGGCGCGGGCGCCGCACCAGCACATCGCCTCCACCTGGAGGGTCTCGATCCGGTCGGCCAGCTCGATGAGCCGCTGCGATCCGGGGAACAGCTTGGTGCGGAAGTCGGTGGTGATGCCGAACGCGAAGACGTCCAGGTCCAGGTCGTCCACGACGCGCGCCAGCTGGTCGATCTGCTCGGGGGCGAGGAACTGCGCCTCGTCCACGATGACGTAGTCGACCTTGGCGCCCTTGGACATCTGGCCCACCAGGTACCCGTACAGGTCCATGCCCGGGGCCGCCTCGACCGCGTCGGTCACCAGGCCGAGGCGCGAGGACAGCTTGCCCTCGCCCGCACGGTCGTCGCGCGTGAAGATCACGCCCTGGAGGCCCCGCGCCGACCGGTTGTGGCCGATCTGGAGCGCCAACGTACTCTTCCCGCAGTCCATCGTGCCGGAGAAAAACACCAATTCGGGCATGTAGGAACGGGACCTTTCGGGTCGTGGTCGGCGGGAGGGGTTCGGACGTTCGGTGGGTCAGCTGCGGACTTCGAGCAGCGGGACGAGCTGCTCGGCCGCGGTCATGGAGCCGTGCATCCCGGCGAGCGCCGATTCGTTGGGCTCGTTCACGGACGCGGTGATCGCGGCGTCGGCATGGGCGGCGGCGACCACGTCGCCGATCCGGCCGAGCACGCGCTCGTCGCACTCTCCCGGCGGCCCGAACCAGCCCAGTTCCAGGGCCTCTTCGCGGCTCGCGATCCAGAACCGGTCGCCCAGCACCTCCCGCCAGACGGTCAGCACGTCGGATTCGGCTCCCGGTACGGCGTACACGTGCCGGGCCCGGCCCTCGCCGCCGAGCAGGGCCACGCCCGCGCCCAGCTCCCAGTCCTCGTCGAAGTCGATCCGGGAGTCCTCATCGAAGGGGATGTCGACCATGCCGTGGTCGGCGGTCACGTACAGCGCGGTACGCGGCGGGAGCTGCTCGGCGAGCCGCTGCACCAGCCGGTCGACGTACATCAGCTGGCCACGCCAGGCGTCGGAGTTCACGCCGTGCCGGTGGCCGGCCCCGTCGAGCTCGCTGTAGTACGTGTACACCAGCGAGCGGTCGCCGGCCGCGAGCCGCTCGGCCGCGAGGTCCATCCGCTCCTCGCCGGTCATCCGGCCGAGGAAGGTGCCGCCGCTCAGCGCGATCTTGGTCAGCGGCGTGGTCTGGAAGGCGGGCGAGGACACCTGCGCCGTGGCCACCCCCGCCTTGTCGGCCTGCTGGAACACGGTCGGGTACGGCTGCCAGGGCTTCGGCGCGGTCCAGGGGTGCCAGCGCAGCTGGTTCATCAGCTCGCCGGTGGCCGGGTTGCGCGCGGTGTAGCCGGGCAGGCCGTGCCGGGCGGGGGGCAGGCCGGTGCCGACGGAGGCCAGCGAGGTGGCGG
>NZ_JBHYVA010000552.1:0-5837 GCF_042750055.1 Streptomyces sp. NPDC059456 | reverse complement strand
GAGCCGGACGCGGCACCGACCGCGCCGGACTCCCCGGCCCGCACCGCACCCGCCCGGCCCGCCCCGCCCCGGTCCGGCCCCTCGGCCGGCCGCGGCCCGGCACGCCGCCGCGGCGCGCCGGCGCGTACGTCAGGTCAGCGGCGCCTTGGCGCGCAGCACCTTCAGGAACTCCCGCATCCAGGCCGAGTGGTCGGGCCAGGCCCGGGCGGAGACCAGGGTCCCGTCGACCACGGCCTCGGAGTCCTCGTACACGGCGCCGGCAGCCTTCATGTCGAGTTCCAGTGCCGGATACGCGGTCACTCGGCGGCCGTCCAGCCCGCCGCTCGCGGCCGTGATCAGCGGGCCGTGGCAGATCTGGGCGACCGGCTTGTCCGAGCCGGTGAACGCGGCCAGGATCCGCCGCACCTCGGGATCGTTGCGCAGGTACTCCGGCGCCCGGCCGCCCGGGACGACCACGGCCGCGTACTCCTGGGGGTCCACGTCGGCGAACGCCACGTCGGCGGGCCAGGTGTAGCCGGGCTTCTCGGTGTAGGTGTCGAAGCCCTCCTCGAAGTCGTGCACCACGAACCGCAGTTTCCTGACCGCCGGCGCCGCGATGTGCACCTCGTACCCCTCCTCGCGCAGGCGCTGGTACGGGTAGAGGACCTCCAGCGATTCCGCCGCGTCGCCGGTCACGATGAGGATCTTCACTGCCATGGGCTGCTCCCGGTGGGGGTGTTCACGGTGCGCACGGTCCGCGCGGCCCCGGGCGGGGCCCCCGCCACCGTGCCCGCAGCCGGGCGTCCTGCCAAGAGGTCTCACCCGTTCGGCCCAGTGATCGAAACGACGGAATCCGGCCGTCCGACACATGGATTTTACCTGTAGGGCACATGACAATGTGAGCCTCTGCTCTGCCACCTGACGCCCCGCCAACTGCCATGGCGGGGGCGGTGCCTGCGAAGAGGTATCCCCCACATCATGAAAATCTCCCCACGCGCCCCCTGGGCCACCGGCCTAGCCGTCGCGGCCCTGGCCCTCATTCCGGCCAACGCGTCGGCCGGCTCCCAGCGGACGGCGGCTCCCCACGCCGACGCGGCCGCCGCCACCGCCGCCACCTCCGTGGACGCGTACTACGCGGCCGCCGAGGGCAAGACCGGGGCCGCGCTCAAGACCGCGCTCCACAACATCATCAAGAACCAGTCCAAGGTGACCTACGACGGCGTGTGGAACGCGCTGAAGGTGACCGACCAGGACCCGGCGAACCCCGACAACGTCATCCTCGTCTACTCGGGCCGCTCCCAGTCCAAGTCGAGCAACGGCGGCGGTGCCAACGACTGGAACCGCGAGCACGTCTGGGCCAAGAGCCACGGCGACTTCGGCACCGCCACCGGCCCGGGCACCGACCTGCACCACCTGCGCCCCGAGGACGTCACGGTCAACAACACCCGCGGCAACAAGGATTTCGACATGGGCGGCAGCCCGGTCGCCGAGGCCCCCGGCAGCTTCACCGACTCCGACTCCTTCGAGCCGCGCGACGCGGTCAAGGGCGACGTCGCGCGCATGCTGCTCTACATGGCGGTGCGCTACGACGGCGGCGACGGCTTCGCGAACCTGGAAGTCAACGACAAGGTCAACAACGGCACCGCCCCCGCCATCGGCCGGATCAGCGTGCTCAAGCAGTGGAGCCGCCAGGACCCGCCGGACGCCTTCGAGCAGCACCGCAACCAGGTCATATTCGACACGTTCCAGCACAACCGGAACCCGTTCATCGACCACCCGGAGTGGGTCGACTCCATCTGGTGACCCCGGCCCGGGGGCCGTCACCGCGCGGGGACGGCCCCCGAGGGTTGGGCCGCGCCAGGCCGGGTATGCCCCGGCCAGAGGCCACGGCGCGCGCCGTCCGGCGACGCCGGCCGAAGGAGGTCGTCATGGACGGAGCCGGGCTGTCCGACCACGAGCGGCGCGCCTTCTCCGCGATCGCGGCGGACCTGAAGAACGACCCCTCCTTCGAGCGGCACCTGCGCTCCGTACACACCCGCGCCCACCACCGGACCCTGGCCGCCTGCCTCCTGGGCGCGGTGACGCTGGTCCTGCTGGTGGCGGCCGCGGTCACCGTCTCGCTCCCCCTGATCTGGGGCTTCGCCGCGGCCTGGACCCTGACCGTGGTCCTGGCCCTGCCGCCGGCGGGCCGGTGGGTCGGCCGCCGTCTGCGGCGCCGCGTCCCCGCCGAAGCCGAAGCCGACCGGCCCTAGCCGCACCCGCACCCCCGGTGCCGCAGCCGGCGGTCCGCGCGCGTCACTGCTCGCCGAGCACCATCCACTTGGCCGGATGGGCCATGGGCGCGAACCCCGCCTTCGCGTAGACCCCGTGGGCGTCGGCGGTGGCCAGCAGGACCCGGCGCAGGCCGTACGGGGCCAGGTGGTCGCGGACCGCGGCGGCCAGGCTCGTCCCCAGGCCCTTGCCGCGGACCGCGGGGTCGACGTAGACGTCGCACAGCCAGGCGAAGGTGGAACGGTCGGTGACCACGCGGGCGTAGGCGGTCTGGGCGCCCGAAGCGGTGTCGTAGACACCGAAGTTCAGGGAGTCCGCGATGGCCCGGTCCTGCGTCTGCCTGCTGCGGCCGAGGGCCCAGTACGCGTCCTGCGACAGCCAGCGGTGGATCAGCCCGGCGTCGAGCCGGGCGGGGTCGGTGGACAGCTCGTAGCCGTCCGGCAGTTCAGTGGTCTCACGGTTCATCCCGGCATCCAAGCAAGGCGGGCGGCGTCCGGGCCAGTGATTATGCCGGTCACGCCGGGGGCTGGAGCCGGTCGGCGAGGGCCTTGAACTCGGTCCAGGCGGGCTGCGGCGGGCGGGAGTCCCAGACCTTCTGGGCCAGTGCCGCCAGTGGCAGCCGGATCCCCTCGGCGATCTGCGCCGGGGTCTGGGCACCGGCCAGGTCGCACCACACGGCGAGCCGTGCGCCGAGTATCTGCGCCGCGTACTGGGCGGGCACCGGGGTCGTGCCGCGCAGGACGAGCGGGGTCCACTGCTCGTAGATGCGCTTGCCGGTGGGGTAGGTGAACTGGTTCGGCTGGCCGAGCACGTAGTAGAGGAACTCGTCGTTCAGGTTGACGACCTTGCGGCCCTCCCGCAGGTACTCCAGCGGCGGCCGGGCTCCGTTCTCCTTGCCCGTCCAGTACTCGACCTGGATGTCCTTGGCCGCCTGGACGACGCCTCCGGTGAAGAAGCCGTCGTTCCACGCCTTGGGCACCCGGCCGGCCGGGCGCACGACGTCCGCGCGGTCGTTCAGCCAGCCCGTCGCCAGGTCCTGGATGCGCGCCGAGGCCCCGTACCGCTGCCGGGCCGCCTGCGCGAGCTGCGGGAACGAGGCCTGCGGATCGCGGTAGACGAGCGCCTGGTACTCGTCGGCGCCCAGGTGCCACAGCGTGCCGGGGAACAGCGGCAGGTACTCGCGCAGCAGTTCGTCGATCAGCTTCGCCGCGGCCGGGTCGGATATGTCCACGGCGCCCTTGACGGCCCGGCCCTGTACGTCGCGCAGCTGGAGGTCCGGGTGGGCGCGCAGCACCGCGCCGAGGTGGCCGGGCGAGTCGAGTTCGGGGACGACGGTGATGTGCAGGCGGGCGGCGAGGGCGGTGATCCGCCGGACGTCGGCCTTGCTGAGGTGGGGCGTGGAGACGATCTCGGGGTGGGTGTCGGACTGGATCCGGAAGGCCTGGTCGTCGGAGAAGTGCAGGCCGAGCTGGTTGAGCTTGAGGTCGGCCATCTGCCGCAGCCGGTCCTCGATCCAGCCCACGCTGAAGTTCTTGCGGGCTATGTCGAGGTTCAGGCCGCGCTGGGGTTTGGCCGGGGCGTCGCGGACGGTGCCTTCGGGCGCGCGGCCGCCGGACTTCACCTCCTGTTTGAGGGTGCGGGTGCCGTAGAAGACGCCGGCCTGGTCGGGGCCGGTGACCCGGACGCGTCCGTCCCGGACGGTGAGGGTGTACGACTCGGGCGGTCCGGAGTCCTTGGCGCCGAGGGCCAGCTCCACATCGCCGGGGCGCGGGTCGGCGGTCTCGGCGAAGCCCATGCGCAGTTCGCCGGCGAGCAGTCTCCCCTCGTCGGCGAGGGCGGCCGCGTCGTTCGGGGGGACGACGATCCGCGCGCCGGCGGCGGGCTTCCAGCCGGGGCCGCGGGCCGGGTCGTGCTCCCGTACGGCCGGGATGGTGCGCGGGGCGGTGGACAGCGCGTAGGAGGGGGTCGGCGAGGGCTCGGCGGACGAGGGCGCCGCGGCGGACGCGGCGGCGGAGCCCGTCGTGGCGGTGCCGTCGGGGCTGCGGGCCTCGTCGGAGGCGGCCGTGCAGCCGGGGACGGCGAGGGAGACCAGCGCGGCGACGGCTGCCGTCGCGGCGACGTGGCCCCTCGTGAGCCGGCCGGACCGGATCCCTCTCGGCTTTCGCATCATGCACCCCTGTCCCCCGTACCAACGTGGCACGGGGGACCGGGGCGCGCGACCCGGAGGCCGGGCGGGAGCGTCAGAGGAGCGCGGCGAGTGCGGTGGCGGCGAAGGCGTGGTCCTGGTCGGGAGCACCGCCGCCCACGCCGATGGCGCCGATGAGACGGCCGTCGCGGTGGACGGGCAGCCCGCCCGCGATGAACAGCAGCGGCCGGTCCAGGGCGGTGGGCAGGGTGTGGAAGGGGCCGCCGGGCCGGACGGCGTCGACGAGGTCGGCGGTCGGGGCGTCCAGCTGGAGGGCGGTGAAGGCCTTGCGGGTGCTGGTCTCTCCGGAGATCAGCACGGCCCGGTCGTCGCGGCGGAAGGCAAGCAGGTGCCCTCCGGCGTCGAGGACGGTGATGCTGACCGCGACCCCCGCCCGCTCGGCGGCGGCCCGGGCGGCGGAGACGAGGAGTTCGGCGTCGCCGGTGGTCAGCGGGGCGACGGCGGTACGGGCGGGGGTGGTGACGGTGGACATGCGGGGGTTCTCCTCAGGGGTGGTGGTGCGGGTGGTGCGCGGCGTACGAGGGGGTGTGGATCAGTGGTGGACGCAGACGGGGGCCCCGGCCGGGGCCGCTCCGGCGACGACCCGCCCGCCGCCGGCCGGACGGCTCGCCGTACGCCGTTCCAGCGCGCCGGAGACGAGGGCGAGGACCAGGGCGGAGGCGGCGAGGGCGGCGCCGACCCAGTTGGGGGCGGTCCAGCCGAGTCCGGCGGCGATGACGAGCCCGCCCAGCCAGGCGGCGAGCGCGTTGCCGAGGTTGAAGGCGCCGATGTTGACGGCGGAGGCGAGGGTGGGGGCGCCTGCGGCCTGGTCGAGGACCCGCTTCTGCAGCGGCGGCACGGTGGCGAAGCCCAGCGCCCCGATCAGCACGACCGTGGCGGCGGCGCCGGCCTTCGAGTGGGCCGTCAGGGTGAAGACGGCCAGGACGACGGCCAGGGCGCCCAGGGAGACGTAGAGCATCGGCATCAGGGCGCGGTCGGCGAACCGTCCCCCGATGAGGTTGCCGGCGACCATGCCGAGGCCGAACAGGACCAGCAGCCAGGTCACGGAGGTGCCGGCGAAGCCGGCCACGTTGGTCATCATCGGCGTGATGTAGGTGATCGCGGCGAAGACGCCGCCGAAGCCGAGGACGGTCATCGCCATCGCGAGCAGCACCTGGACGTTGCGGAAGGCGGCCAGCTCGTGGCGGATCCGGACCCCCTCGGGGCGGGGCAGTTCGGGGACCAGCCGGGCGATGCCGAGCAGGCCGAGGACGCCGAGGGCGGCGACGATCAGGAAGGTGGTGCGCCAGCCGAGGGTCTGCCCGACGAGGGTGCCGAGCGGGACGCCGACGACGTTGGCCACGGTCAGGCCGGTGAACATCATCGCGATCGCGCCGGCCTT
>NZ_JBHYVA010000551.1:0-5843 GCF_042750055.1 Streptomyces sp. NPDC059456 | reverse complement strand
GCACTACACCTCGGCCCCGGCCGGGCCCCCCCGCGCCCGCCGGCCCGGGACCCCCCGCCCCCCCCGCCGGGCCCGGGCCCGAGGGGACACCCGTCCCGGGCACGGCGGTCAAGACGATCGCTTCCCTCACGAACGGGTGGGCGACGCGGAGACCTCGGCGCGAGCGTGCCACTCACCGCCGGGCTGCCCCGCCGCCCACTTGTGCCGCACTTCCGCCACTGCCTCCGAAAACCGGTGGACCATGCCCCACCACGGACGCACTGCCCCTACCGGGCCACCCGCGCCTCCAAGGGGCCGTGCCACTTCAGGTCAGGTCAGGTCAGGTCAGAAAGCGTTCCACTGCCGTGCGGGCGCGGACGTTCGAGGCGGCTGCCTCGGACAGTGCGTCTGCCAGGGCAGCGAGCCATTCGTCCAGGCCCACGGGGCGCCGGGACAAGACGACGCCCCGCACCTCGTGTCGGATCTCCGCCGCCGTGCGGCCGTCGTGCGTGGACAGCGAGAACCTCAGGTCCCCCAGCAGGACGCCCACTTCGGCGACCGTCCCCGGGCGGCCGGCCGGCCGCTGCCCGAGAGAGCGCCGCAGCATGACGCGCACGGCGCCCGGCGGCAGCGCGTCCGAAGGTATCTCCGTCAACACGGCCCCATAGAGGTCCAGATCGGCACTGTCGCGGCGCAGCGCCGTGGCGAGCAGTTCGACTTCGGCGTCAGCCATCGAGGCCCGGTACCGGGGTCGCCTTGACGTTGCGCCCGACGGAGCCCGGCACCTGAGTGAACCGCTGATGGGCCACGTGGTAGACGTACGGCCCCATGACGATGTCCACAGGGGCGTACCCGACACGGACAAGCGTCCAGAAATCCCGGCCGGAGAGGTTGGAGGTGAACGGCCGGCCCATGTTGTCCAACCAGGACCCGGCCGGTCCCGGGTCCGCACCGTCCGCTGTGACTGCCGTGCCGACCGCGATGAACTCGGCCATGTCCGAACCGAATTCCTTGAACTCGACGTCCAGTCGTACCCCGGCTATCCCGTCCACGTCCAGTGCGCTCGCCTCCGCCTCCGCTCGGCACGTCCTCGGCACCACCGTCTTCACCGCCGTCGGGACCCGGCCCGAGCGACGGCGAATTCGGCCACGGTGCGGCCGTCAGAGTCGACCGTCACCCAAGAGCGAACTGCGGGCGCGGCGTTCCACGACTTCCGCGCCGAGCACTGGATCCACCTGCGGACAACCAACCCCATCGAGTCGAGCTTCGCGACCGTCCGTCTGCGGACCAAGGTCACCAAGGGTTCCGGCTCCTGTGCCGCCGCCCTGGCGATGGTGTTCAAGCTCGCCGAGTCCGCCCAGGCCCGCTGGCGAGCTGCGAACGCACCCCGCCTCGTCGCCCTCGTCCAGGCCGGGGCACGCTTCGAACGAGGCCGGCTCGTTGAACTGCCGCAGACGACCGCGGCGTGAATAGGGTGGCGGACCTGTCTCGAAGTTCGAGATCATCCGGTCATGGTGGATGGCACGGCAGGACGGAACCTTCCGGTCGGCTTCGGGTTCCGGCCATATCGCGGCGACGAAGACCACGATGCCATGGCCGCGGTGCGGCTGGGGTGTGCTGAACGGGATCGGGTCGATGCCCATTCGGTTGTGGAAGGGCTCCCGACAGCGGCCGAGATCGCCCAAGCTTCCGCCCAGCTGGAGGAGCCGTCCAAGAACCAGATCCTGGTGGTGTGCGGCGGGAGCGTCGTCGGCTACTCGACAATCCGGTGGTGGCAAGAGCGGGACGATACGTGGCTCTACCTGCACCGGGGCTACCTCTTGCCCGAGCATCGCGGCCGGGGCATCGGCTCAGCCATGCTGAGCTGGGCCGAAGAGCGGATCCGCCAGCTCGTCGAACAGCATGGAACGGCGCGGACGGCAGTGATCGGCGCGAACGCCCTGGCCTCCGAGCAGGAAGCCACGGCGCTGCTGCTCTCAGCCGGCTACCGACGTGTCTTCAGCCTGGTCGAGCTGGAGCTGGGCGATCTGCAGCAGATGCCCGAGCCAGGCGGCGAACTGCCGGCCGGGATACGGACAGGGCCGATCGGGACGAGCCACTACCGTGCAGCCTGGAGGACGATCGTCGATTCGTATGCGGACAGCGGCTTCACTCGGAAATGGCCTTTCCAGGACTTCGTCGACACCGCCGACCCGGCATGCTGGCGGGCTGCCTGGAACGGACAGGACATGGTCGGCGTCGCCCTCTGCTCCATCCGCCGCCACGACCACACCGTAGGCGAGGTCGAAGAGCTGAGCATCCGGACGGACCAGCGACGCCTCGGAATCGGCCGGGCCCTGCTCCTGGACGGGCTGCGGAGCCTTCGCGAGCACGGTGCAACGACCGCCCGGCTCTTCACGGGCACGGCAAACCCGCACCGGTCCTACGACCTTTACGAGAGCGTGGGGTTCCGGCGGCAGAACGAGTACGTCCGTTACCGCAAGCCGCTTGCTTGATCGACCGGCCATCAAACTGCCCGGTCATCCACAGGATCTGACGATGGCTCGGCTGCTCACCACGCGGACTCTCTTCCCCTCCTGCGCCGGTCCCACCAAACGCCTCGACGGGCCCGGCCCGGCCAGTCATGAGCACGGCTCCAACCGACCGAGAGTCCTGCGGCACGGGGAGCTGTAACCAAGCATTGCCAAATCGGGCAAGGTGGTCCTGGGGATTGTGGTGAGATCGCCGCGTGAAGCTAGGCTGCAGATCCGATTGGTCCGAGGAGAGTTTGATGCCCAGCCGTCCGCGCATGGAGGAAGCCCTCGGCGTCCTGCGCTCTGAACTGGATGCCGGGCGATCGCCGGTGACGGAGTTGACCACACGGGATGCCTGGCTGGCCTACCTGCGCTTCGGCCGGCAACGCTTCGACACAGCCCCCACACCCGACTGCGATGGGCTGCTCTTCCAGTACGGAACCTACGCCTTCACCGGCACGCCGATGTTCACTTTGGATCTCACACGGCAGTTCGCTGTCGTCGATGCCGACGGCGAGCACGACCACTACCTGCAGGTCCACTGCGAGCTCCGCTACGAACCCATGTCTGACTTGGAAGGTCTTGGAAGCTTCCATTCCTGGTTCTTCCACGACGCTGATGCTGATTTCGGCCCGTGGGCGGACGCGATGGGTGGTCGTCTCGTGCCGCTGATCGACTGTACGCCCGCTGAAGTCGAGCTCTACGAAGAACAGGTGTAGGCGAAGCCCAGCTCTACTGACCCGGATGACGACGCCTCTCAGTGTTCCGTCAGGAACACAGCACACGCTTCCGTAGCAGCGTGAAGGCGGCACGGCCATACATCTGGCGCTTGATCGTCTTGATGCGGTTGACGTGGCCCTCGACGACGCTTGAGCTCCAGGGGAGGGCCAGCCCAGCCGTAACGCCACCCCCGCAGCCGCCGTCAAAGCCGGCGCCGCCCCCGACCTGCACCCGCGTGGACACCGCGGCCTGTGCCACCTGAACGACGAGCGTCGCGACCACCCGGCCCAGCAGCCGGCACCCACCGAGCCAACGGCCCGAGGCCGGCCTGCCCGGCCCAGCACACATTGAGCACTTGCCCAAGGCGCGCATCGCACTGGCACGTGAATCGCCAACCGGAAACAGCGCCGCGACCGACTCGACAGGCGCAGCGCGTCGTGCCGGCGCCAGCCGGGCCGGGCACCGGCTCCGCGGCCTGCGCCAGCATCGACTCCGCTGGCGGCCTGAGCACCATCCCCAGGGGCTCCCTTCAGTCGCTTTCGCCTTCCAGGGTCGGGCAGACCGGCCCGGGGCGGCCCGGCCAGACGGCCCTCGCATCATCCAGCCGAGGGCGCCACGGGGCCGTCGGAGGTCTCGGGCTCGGCTGCGGCACGGTGGCAGCCATGCGCCGCTGGTCCCTTCCTCTGCTCCTCGCCGCGCTGCTCGCGGCTTGAAAGGCTGCGTCTCCGTCCGCCCCGCTGCTCCCCGGCTCGCCGGCCTCCCGCCCCGGAGACCGGGCGGGCCGGGCCGACGGCCCGCGAGGCGTCCGGCCGGGGCCCACGCGGCCGTCCGTCACAGGAGGCCGAAGGCCCGGCCCGGCCGCGAAAAACCGACCCGCCGAGGGCCGCCGTACACCCGACCACCAAGCCCAGAGCCAAGGCCAGGAAGGCGAAGGCGCGTTCCGAGCCGTATGCCCGCACCGCACCGCCCGGTGCAGCCCGCACCCGGGGCGGGGCCGCGGACATGGCGGCGCTGTGCCGCGCCGCGCACGGCGTGACCAGCACCGCCGTTGGGCCACGCTGCGCCACCAGACATATTGTGACCGGGCGTCGTGATTGGCCAGCCTGGCCAACCGGTTGCCCAGCCGCGAGTCAGTGGAACCAGACGACGAAGCGTACGTTCTCGGCTCCGTGGATTTCGCTGAGGACGGGCATGACCTTCCGGACTCGGCCCCGACCGGTGTTGGCCCCAATCGGTGTCGGCTCGGGGGGGATCCGACCGGGTTTGGCGGAAGATCCGCGATCTCGACACCGGCTCGGTGAGTGGGGCTGCAATGCCAGGTCAGGGTTCTCCGTTCCGGTTCTGCCCGTTGATTTCCTTTCCGATGAGCAGGTTTCCCGCTTCGGCCGGTTCGCCGCTGATCCGATCGGCAACCCGGCCCCCACGCCGCGCCCCGTGCCCCAGGGCCGTCCGAGCGGGCCCGAGCGGCCCGCTCACTGCTTCGTCAGAAGCAGCCCGGGAAGCGCGATGACCGGTGCCGCCCGGCTGCCGTCGACGATGTGCACCTGGGTCGCGGGTCCGCCCGGGATGCACGCGAGCCCGCCCTCACGGTGTAGCCACAGCTGGACCGAAGTCGACATCTGCGGGTAGTCGAAGACCCATCTGCCCTGCTCCGTGCACGTCCCGACCCGCAGGGTGTACTCACCACCCTGCCCGTGCTCCGTCTGCTCGGCCAGGGTCAAAGACGCAGCGTCCTTCGAGGCGGTCCACACTCCCGGATAATCCGTGTACGGCCCGGAGTAGGAGCCGCAGACCGACGCCACCAGCACGACGACGGCGATTGCGACTGCGGCGCGGGGCGGCTGGATCGCCAGCCCCGTCGAGCTGACGGTGCACAGGACAGTGGCCGCGCACGAGGCGGCCATCGCGACGGCGCACCAGACGACCCAGGGCCCCGAGCCCGCCCTGACCACCATGACCAGGAGTGCGAGCGCGAGGATCCACGAGGCGGCTGCCCGCCAGATGGCAGTGACGTTCCGGGCATCGCGCAGCATCAGCACCACGACCACGATCGGCAGGACCGCCAGGGTCATGGCGAGGAGCATTGCGCACACCAGGACGAGAGTCCCGTCGAATTCCGGCACCAGCATGGTGGTGTCCGCCAAAGCGAACGTCCCCACCAGCCCCGCGACCTCCACCACGAGCACCGACCACAGCACGACGGCGAGCCGGCGGCCCGTCGTTTCTTCCCCCACCGAAGCCCCCAAGATTTGAGCACGTTCAATTAGTGGGATGCATGGTACTGGAACCTGCCGTCCTGTCAGGGAACGGGTACCCGGAGCCGGATCCGCCCACCGCACGGAGCAGTGGCACCGCACCGGACAGTGACGACAGCGGTCTGCAGGACCGACAGGGCGACGATCTCGGCGGCGACGCCGGCGAGGAGGCGGCCGAGGCGACAGGCATTCTCCGTCGCGCGCACCTCCGCGACCAGGCGGGTCAGTGCCGTGATGCCCCGCAGCAGCACCCGGTTGCCGATCGGCCACATCACCGCCAGGCCCGATGGAATCACCTAGCGCGTGTCTCTTTGATCGGTTGGTCAGTTGATCGGATGTGTCCGTCCGATTAGTGATCACCGATGCGATGTGGGAC
>NZ_JBHYVA010000550.1:0-5849 GCF_042750055.1 Streptomyces sp. NPDC059456 | reverse complement strand
GCCCCGCATCTGCCGGGCGGCCGTCTTGTGCGACGGGTCCGACGGCAGCCCCACCTCCGCTCCCGGCGGGGCGGCCGCCCGGGCCGCCGCCTCCGCCACGCCCGGAGGCTCCGACCGGGCCGCCGCCCGGGCGCCGGCCCGGGCCGCGTCCACGCACCGGATCTGCGCGGCGGCCGCCATCAGCGCCCACACCAGCAGCGCCGCGAAGAGCACCAGCGCGGGGATCACCAGGGCGGCCTCCGCCGTCACGTAACCCCGGTCGCCCGGTCCCCGGCGCCTTTCCTCAGAACGGCACATCGAGCGCCTTCCCGATGGTCGACTGAAGCGCCGCGGAGACCACGTCACTCGTCACCACCTTGTACAGGACAGCCGCGAATGCACACGCCGCGATCGTGCCCATGGCGTATTCCGAAGTGGACATGCCCGCGTCCTTCGCGCGACCGTTCAGCGCAGACCGCACACGAAACCAGATGATCCTCATGACTGCCTCTCGTTGATATGTGTTTCTTGACGTGATCTCAGTTGTGATTTCAGGCGTCGACTTGATGCGTTTGACGTTCTTGAGGGCCTTGAGATCCTTGTTTGATGCCAGAGTTACTGCTGTGACTTCAGGTGGAGGAGAGGAGACCTGACGCCATTCCGATCACCACCGGAGCGACTCCGACCGCGAGAAAGGCGGGAAGGAAACACAGCCCCACCGGAGCGGTGACGAGCACCGCCGCCCGCTGCGCCCGGGCGCCGGCCTGCCGGACCCGGTCCTCGCGCAGGGCCGACGCCAGCCGGGATACCGGCTCGGCGGCCGGAGCCCCCGTCCGGGCGGCCCGCTCCAGGCACTCGGCGAGCGCCCGGGCTCCCGGTATCTCCGCCAACCTCCCCCATGCCGCCCCCGGTTCGCCGCCGAGCCGCAGCTCGGCCCCGGCCAGCGCCAGCCGCTCGCCCACCGGGCCGCCCAGCGATTCCCCGACCGCCTCCGCGGCCTCCACCGGCGCCGCACCGGCCGCCAGGCACGCGGCCAACAGATCGGCGGCGAAGGGCAACTGACGCTCCGCCTCCTGCGGATCCACCCCGGCCGGCGGCCGCGCCCTCCGCAGCCAACGCCACACCCCGATCGCCGCCCCGCAGCCGGCCAGTGCGCCCACCACTCCGCCGACCAGCACCCAGGCCGCCAGCAGCGCCCCGGCCGGGCCGGCCCACGCCGTCACCGCCGCCCGTATCCGGGGGCCGGCCGGCGACACCCGCCGCTGCGGCCCCGCCGGCAGCACCGCGGTGATCCGGCGCCGGGCCGCCCGCGCCCGGACCTGCCCCGCGACCGCCGACGCCGTGCACAGTCCCGCCGCCGCGAGGCACACCGCCATCCCCAGCCTGTGGATCAGGAGACCGCCCATCACCGCTCCCCCGCCCGTACGATCCGCCGGCACCAGAGCAGCCCCAGCGCCTCCAGCACCCCGCCCGCCAGCAGGCAGCCCCACCCGACGGGGGTGTGCAGCAGCACGTGCAGCGGGTCCGCCCCGAGCCCGGTGCCGATCAGCAGGCCGACCAGCGGCAGCAGGGCCAGTACCGCCGTCGTCGATCTGGCCCCCGCCAACTGGGCCCGCAGGGACTCCTGCCGGTCCCGCTCGGCCCGCAGCGCCCCCTCCAGCCGGTCCAGTCCGGCGGCCAGCCCCGCGCCCCCGTCCACCGCGATCGACCAGCAGGCGGCCATCCCGGCCAGGCCTTCCGCGCCGGGCTCCCGCGCCGCCTGCCGCAGCGCCGAGGGCACGTCACCGCCGAACGCCGCGGCCGCGAGCACCGCCGCCTCCGCCGGGCCCGGACCACCGGGGCCCGCGGCCGTCCGCCGCATCGCCGCCGTCAGCGCCTGACCGGGCTGGGCACCCGCACGCAGCTCGCCCACCGCCGCTCCGCACAGCGCGACCACTGCGGCGGCCCGGGCACCGCGCGCCCGCTCCCGCCGGCGGACCCGCAGCCACCGCCGCACCAACGGCACCGCCGCCGCCCCCGCCACCAGCGGGATCACCGACCCGCCCAGCACGGCGACCACGAGCCCGACCCCGAGGCAGCCCCACTCCCGCCACCGCGCGGCCCGCACCCGGACCGCGATCACCAGCCGCTCCCAGGGCAGCGGGCCGTGGGGCAGCGGCGGCCCGCCCCCGGCCAGCACCACCCGGGCCCGCCGGGACACCCGGTCTCCCCCGGCCAGCGCCCAGGCGGCCGTCCCCGCGCACAGCACCCCGGCGAACAGCGGCACGGGCACCGCGGCCACCCCGTTCACCGCGCACCCCGCAGCAGCGGACGCAGCCGCTCCCAGCCCGGCTCCCGTACGAAGCCCCGGGCGGACCAGCGCAGCGCCGGTACGGTGACCACCAGCCCGGCGGCGTCCCGGTCCAGTACGTGCACCTCGGCCACGCGGCGCCGCCCCGCCCGGTCCCGGACCAGATGGACCACCAGGGTCAGCGCGGCCGCCAACTGGCTGTGCAGGGCGGCCCGGTCGAGCCCGGCGGACGTCCCGAGCGCCTCCATCCGGGCCGGTACGTGGGCGGCGGCATTGGCGTGGACGGTGCCACAGCCGCCTTCGTGGCCCGTGTTCAAGGCCGCGAGGAGATCGGCCACTTCGGCGCCCCGGACCTCGCCGACGACCAGCCGGTCCGGGCGCATCCGCAGTGCCTGCCGGACCAGGTCCGCCAGGCTGACCAGACCGGCCCCCTCCTGATTGGCGGGCCGGGTCTCCAGCCGCACCACATGCGGATGGTCGGGACGCAGCTCGGCCGAATCCTCGGCCAGGACGATCCGCTCGCCGGGGCCGACCAGCCCCAACAGGGCACTGAGCAGCGTGGTCTTGCCGGTGCCCGTCCCGCCGGAGACGAGGAAGGACAGCCGGGCCTCGATCATGTCCCGGAGCAGCCGCTGACCGCCGGGCGGCAGGGTGCCCGCCTCGACCAGCTCGTCCAGCGTGAACGCCCTCGGCCGCACCACCCGCAGCGACAGGCAGGCCGAGCCGACCGCCACCGGTGGCAGCACGGCGTGCAGCCGGGTGCCGTCCGGCATCCGGGCGTCCACCCAGGGCCGGGCGTCGTCGAGGCGACGGCCCGCGACGGCGGCCAGCCGCTGGGCGAGCCTGCGCACGGCATCGGCGTCCCGGAAGGTCACCCCGGTCAGTTCGAGTCCGCCGCCGCGGTCCACCCACACCCGGTCCGGGGCGGCCACCAGGACGTCGGTGACCCCCGGATCGGCGAGCAGCGCCTCCAGCGGGCCCGCGCCGACCAGTTCGGACCGCAACTCGGCGGCCACGCCCAGCACTTCCGCATCCCCGAGCAGCCGGCCCTGCGCCCGCAGGGCGGCCGCCACCCGGGCCGGGGTCGGCTCCGCCCCGCTCTCGGCGAGCCGGCGGCGCACCGCGTCCAGGAGGACGGCGCTCATGCCGTCACCCCCTGGGCGGGACCGAGCGCCCGCCGCCAGAAGCCGTCGCAGAACCGGGCCAGCGCGCCGCGCCCCTGCCCGCCCGGCGGCTCGCCCTCGGCGACCCGCCCCGGTAGCCCCACCTCGACCGGGACCTCCCCGGCCAGCGGCACCCCCAGCAGCCCGGCCACCGCTTCGGGTTCGAGTCCGCCCGGACAGCGGCCCCGAACGACCACGCGGACGTCCCGGGCCACCATCCGCACACCGGCCGCGACCCGCCCGGCGGCGGCCACCGCCCGCAGCTCGCCCGGCACGACCAGCAGCACCAGGTCGAGCTGTGCCAGTGCCTCGGCCACGGCTTCGTCCACCCGCCGGGGCAGGTCGACCACCACCACCCCACCCCGGCGGCGAGCGGCGGCCAGCACCGAGCGCATCGCCGCGGGCGGCACCACCACCCGGTCCCCGCGGTCCCAGCTGAGCACCCGCAGGGCGTGCAGCTCCGGCAGGGACTCCTCCAGTGCGCCGGCGCCCACCCGGCCCCGCGAGCCGGCGAAGTCCGGCCAGCGCAGCCCTTCGGCGCCCTCCCCGCCGAGCAGCACGTCCATTCCGCCGCCGAGCGGGTCGCCGTCGACGAGGATGGTCCGCTCCCCGGCCCGGGCGGCCCGCAGGGCGAGTGCGCACGCCAGGGTGGAGGCGCCGGCTCCGCCGCTGCCGCCGATCACCCCGACGGCGAGGGCGGGTTCCCCGGCGCCCTCCACCACGTCGGCGATGCGGTCGACGAGCCGGTTCTCGGCGTCGGGGAGCCGCAGCACCTCCTCGGCGCCGATCTCCACCGCCCGCTGCCACACGAGGGGATCGTCCGCTTCCCTGCCGACGAGCAGCACGCCGCCCCGGCGCGGGGCGCCGCGCACCCGGCGGGCGGCGTCGTCCCCCACGAGCACCAGCGGCGCGGACTCCCAGCCGACGCCGCCACCCGCCTCCGGGGCCTCGCCGGAAGCTCCCGCTCCCCGCCCGCCGCTTCCGCCGCCTCCGCCTCCGCTTTGCTCGGGCACCGCATGGTGCACGTGCGGCTCGGCGCCCGCGGCCGCGCACAGCCGCAGCAGGTCGTCGAGCAGCAGCGGGTCCTCGGTGATGATCAGCGGCCGGCCGCCGGCGGGCCCGGGCCCGCCGGGGGCACCCCATGGCCTGATTCCGCCTGCTTCCACGCGCTTCGGTACTTCACACGACTTCGATCCAGCCACGATCTCCGCCCCCTTCTCACGGCAAATCCCGCCACCGCGGACTTCGCGGCTGGAATCACCGTGCAGGGATCCGGAAAAAGAAGTGGATCTTGCCTGAAAACTGTGGACGACACACGCCCTGTGAATAACTCCGTCACCCCCACAGGTGAGTTCCGGAGCGCGGCGGAACCACTACGCAGAGTTACGAGTTCGAGAGGGTGAGGGCCTTCGCCACGCAGGGCCCGCCGAGGAAGGGAGGGCTGCGGAATGGTCACTTGGGGCCGGAGGCAGGGACGCGAACCGCGTCCGGACATGCGACGACCCCCGCCGGGGGGGAGAGCGGGGGTCGTCCCCACGGTCCGACTCGGGGGGGGAGGAGCCAGACCGGGTTAGCACGGTCGCGAACGATCCGTGACTTCCATGGTGTACCCGAGAGCCTTCTCAGGCAAACCCACGCGCCACACCTTACGCCGAATGGTGGGCGCATATGCTCGGGGCGTGGAAATCCAGCCCTTGCCGCACTCGTCGCCCCGCACCGCCGCCTTCTTCGACCTGGACAAGACGGTCATTGCGAAGTCGAGCACTCTGACGTTCAGCAAGTCCTTCTACCACGGTGGCCTGATCAACCGCCGGGCCGTGCTGCGCACCGCCTACACCCAGTTCATCTACCTGGTCGGCGGCGCCGACCACGATCAGATGGAACGGATGCGTGAGTACCTGTCCTCCCTCTGCAAGGGGTGGAACGTCCAGCAGGTGCGGGAGATCGTCGCCGAGACCCTGCACGACCTCATCGACCCGCTGATCTACGACGAGGCCGCCTCCCTCATCGAGGCCCACCACACGGCGGGCCGCGACGTGGTGATCGTGTCGACCTCCGGAGCCGAAGTCGTCGAGCCGATCGGCGAGATGCTCGGTGCGGACCGGGTCGTCGCCACGCGCATGGTCATCGGCGAGGACGGCTGCTTCACGGGCGAGGTCGAGTACTACGCGTACGGCCCCACGAAGGCCGAGGCCGTGCGGGAGCTGGCGGAGTCCGAGGGGTACGACCTCGCGCGCTGCTACGCGTACAGCGATTCGGTGACGGACATCCCGATGCTGGAGGCGGTCGGGCACCCGCACGCCGTCAATCCCGACCGGGCGCTGCGCAAGGAAGCCGTGGCGCGGGAGTGGCCGGTGCTGGTGTTCAACCGGCCGGTGCGGCTGAAGCAGCGGCTGCCCGGGCTGTCGATGCCGGCC
>NZ_JBHYVA010000549.1:0-5849 GCF_042750055.1 Streptomyces sp. NPDC059456 | reverse complement strand
CCGCCGACCTCGCCGGCCGCCGCGGCGGGCTGGTACCGGTATGCGATCTCCAGGCCCGGGGGGGGGGTGGGCTGGTGGGGAAGCAGGTGGCGCTGGAGGGTGAGCGCGGCGTGGCGCTGCTTCTGGTACCAGCGGGCGTTGTCGATGCAGACGGCGGCGCGGGCCGCCAGTTCGCTGGCGAGCAGGACGTCGTCCTGGTCGAACGGCAGCGGATTGTCGGTGCGTTGGAGGCCCATGGCGCCGATGACCTCGCCGCGGGCGATCAGCGGCACCGCGAGGTACGAGTGGAGCCCGGCCTCGGCGAGCAGCGTGGCGGCGGCGGCGTCGCGGGCGACGCTGCCCATCTCCTCCGCGGTCACGTGCGCCACGAGCACGGGGCGGGCGGACTGCACGCACTGGGTGACGACCCGGGTCGCGTCGTAGCGGGCGATCGAGCCGACCGGGTCGGCGGCGAGGGTGGCGGGCGTGGGGCGCGCCGCCTTGACGGCGAGGGCGCGGAACCGCACGGTCTCGTCGGACGCCGCACCGGGCGGGTGATCACCCGTGAGGATGGCGTCGAGGACGTCGATCGTGGCCAGGTCGGCGAGTTCCGGTACGGCGATGTCGCCGAGTTCGCGCGCCGTGACCCAGAGGTCGAGGGTGGTGCCGATGCGCACGGAGGCGTCGGCGATCAGGGCGAGCCGCTGGCGGGCGAGGGCGACGGCCATCGAGGTCTTGTGCTGTTCGGTGACGTCGACGACGGAGGCGGCGATCCCCAGGGGCCGCCCGGCCGGGTCTTCGAGCCGGTAGAGGGAGACCGAATAGGCGTGGTCCCTGTCGGGGTCGGCGGGCGTCCGGCCGGTGGTGAACCGGTTCAGCTGGGGGCGGCCGGTGGACAGGACCTCGCCCATGGCCTCCTCGATGGACGCGGCGTCCAAACGGGGCAGCACCTCGTGGACGCGGCGGCCGACGTGCCGGGCGGCGGAGATCCCGTTGATCCGTTCCAGGGCCGGGTTGACCAGGACGTAGCGGAGCTCGGGGTCCAGTACGGCCAGGCCGATCGGGGACTGCGCGACCAGCCGCATCGACAGGGCCAGGTCGCGTTCCACGCGCCGCAGGGTGGCCTGGTCGGAGGCGATGCCGAGCGCGTAGAGCCGCCCCTGGCTGTCCTCCAGCCGCATGTTGCGGAACTCCGCCGGCCGGGTGCTGCCGTCCTTGCGCCGTACGGGGAACGTCCCGGCCCACGAGCCGCCGCCCGCCATCACCTTCTCGAACAGGGCGAGGACCGTGTCCAGGTTGCGTTCGTCGACGAGCAGCTGCGCCGCGAACCGGCCGAGCGCCTCCCCGGCGGTGTAACCGAACAGTTCCTCGGCCTGGGGGCTCCAGAGCGCGATCCGCCCCTCCGCGTCGAGGACGACCGCCGCGACACCGAGCACGTCGAGCAGTCCGGGCCCGGTGGCGGGGTCGACGGAGGGGCCGGGGCGCGCCGACTCGGCACCGGCCGGAGAGGCGTCCGCCGTATTCATGCCGGGCGCTCCTTCCCGTCCGCTGCCGCAGGGGCGGTACATCGGCCCGCTCGGGCTCCACGTCCCGGGTCCGTGCCCGGGGCGTCTCCCATCCTCCCTCCACTCCCCCGGACCGGCAGCGCAGCCGCCCTCCGATACGGCCGTCCGACGGACCGGGGGGCGGGCGCGCTGCCGGCCAGGGAGCGCAGGAACGAGGAGCCCGGTGTATTCAGGTGTCATGGACCACCGGCCGCCGCATCCGAGCCACCGCCAGGTCGGCGAGCCCCGCCTGCCGCTGCTGGCGGTTCCCTTCGCGCTGATCGCGGTCGTCACGGTGGTCGACGTCCTGGCACCGCCCGATGTCCATCTGGGTCCGTTCCTGGTCGCGGCCCCGGCGCTCACCGCCTCGTTCGCCGGGCCCCGGATGACGGGGTTCGTGGGCGCGGTGGCCGTCCTGGCCCAGGTGGCGGTGGCCGTGGCACGGACGACCGCCACCGATCTGAACCACACCTTCCAGATCATTGCCCTGGTGCTGATCTCGGCCTTCGTCACCTTCTTCGCCCATCTGCGCGAGGTCCACGAGAAGCAGCTGATCCAGCTGCGCTCCGTCGCCAAGGCCGCGCAGGAGGTGGTCCTGCGGCCGATCCGCGACCGGATGGGGCCGCTGCGGCTGGCGTCCGTCTACCTGGCCGCGGAGGCCGAGGCCCAGATCGGAGGGGACCTGTACGCCGCCACCCGCACCCGGCACGGCACCCGGCTGATCATCGGCGACGTCCGCGGCAAGGGCCTGGAGGCGGTCGGGGACGCCGCCCTGGTGCTCGGCGCGTTCCGGGCCGCCGCCCACCAGGAGGCGGACCTGCCGGCCCTGGTCGCCCATCTGGAGGCCGCCGTGGCCGCCGACCCGGACGGCACGGGCGAGCCGTCCGGCGAACCCGGCGAGGCGTTCACGACGGCGGCGGTGGTGGACATCCCCGACGGGGAGATGACCGTACGGCTCATCAGCTGCGGCCATCCGCCGCCGCTGCTGCTGCGCGGCGGCCGGGTGGTCCCCCTCGAGGTGGACCACCCGGCTCCGCCGCTGGGCCTGACGCAGTTCGTGGACACCGGCTTCGCCCCGCAGTCCTTCTCCTTCGAGCCGGGCGACGTGATCCTGCTGTACACGGACGGGGTCATCGAGGCCCGGGACGCCGCGGGCGCCTTCTACCCCCTGCCGGAGCGCGCCGCCGACTGGCCGGGGGACGGCCCGGACGCCCTGCTGCGGCACCTGTGCGCGGACCTGCTGGCCCATTCCCCGGGCGGCAGTCTCGGCGACGACGCGGCGATGGTCGCCATCGAGCGCATCGCCGGCCGCTCCTGACCCCCGGAGCCGGCGCCCGCCGTGCGCCCGTACGGTCAACTCCTGCCGCGTGTCGGCCAGTTGTCCGGATTTGAGCTCGTTCGTGAGGAGCATGCGAACCGGCCCTCCGGGATGATTCGCCCGGGGGCCCTCGTACAACAGGGTGGTGAGGCCATCGCATTCACGGAAGGAAACGGCTCTTCGTGAACATGAAACGCCTCGCACCGATGCTCGCCGCCGCCGCACTGATCGCCACCACCGTCCCCCTGCTCTCCGCGACCGGGGCATCCGCCGCCCCCGCCGCCGAGTACACCCCGCAGAAGCCCGCGTGGCAGCGGTGCAGTGCGGACCGGCCCGCCGCGTACGAATGCGCGACGATCAAGGTCCCGCTCGACTACCGGCGCCCCCGGGGACGCACGATCGACCTCGCGATATCGCGGATGAAGAGCGAGAACCCGGCCCGGCGACACGGCGCCATGCTGCTCAACCCCGGCGGTCCGGGCGGTTCGGGGATCGATCTGCCCTTGATGATGGACGAGCTGATGCCCAAGGACGTACGCGACCGGTACGACCTGATCGGCTTCGACCCGCGCGGCGTGGGCGCCTCCACCCCGATCACCTGCGGTCTGACGGACACCGAGCAGAACATCGACCGGCCGTACAAGGAGGAGACGTTCCGGGCGGACGTGGCCTGGGCGCGTACGGTCGCGGAGAAGTGCCGCGAGAAGGCGGGCGCGGTACTGCCGTTCGTCACCACCCGCAACACGGCACGCGACATGGACGCGATCCGTGCCGCGCTGGGCGAGAAGAAGATCTCGTACGTCGGCTACTCGTACGGCACCTATCTCGGCGCGGTGTACACCCAGATGTTCCCCGAGCGCAGCGACCGCATCGTGCTGGACAGCGGCGTGGACCCGCAGCGCATCTGGCGGGGCATGATCCAGGTGTGGGCCACGGAGGCGGAGCCCGCGTTCAAGCGGTGGACGCAGTGGACGGCCGAGCGCTCGGCCGAGTACGGGCTCGGCGCCACCCCGGACGCGGTCGCCAAGACCTTCTGGGACCTCGTGGCCCGGGCCGACCGGGAGCCGATCGAGTTCGAGGGCGCGAAGCTCACCGGCGATGACATCCGCACCGCGCGGGCGGTGTTCTTCTCCCCCTCGCAGGCGGCGCCCCTCGTCAAGGCGCTCAAGGACGCGGCCGACGGGAAGCCGGTCAAACTGACCCCGCCCCAGCTGAAGCTGCTGAAGCCGGCCGCCGAGCCGGCGTCGGACAACGGCACCGCGGTGTTCCTGGCCGTGGTGTGCGGGGACGTCGAATGGCCGCGCTACCCCGAGCAGTACGCGCGGGAGGCCGCCGGGGACAAGGTCGCGTACCCGCTGTACGGGGACTTCGCCTCGAACATCAAGCCGTGCGCCTACTGGCAGCGGCCGATCGAGCCCCCGACGGCGATGAAGACCGGGACCGATGTCCTGACCGTGCAGAACGAGTGGGACTCGCAGACCCCGCTGGTCAGCGGGCAGGGCCTGCACAAGGCGCTGAGGGGTTCGCGGATGGTGCTCGCGCAGGGCGGTGAGGGCCACGGGGTGTACCTGGTCGACCCCGGATCCTGCGCCAACGCCCAGGTCAACTCCTACCTGACGACGGGCCGGCTGCCCGCCGCGGACGTGACGTGCCGGACGGCGCCGGGCGCCGCCGAGCACCGGGCGGAGATCGCCCCGCAGTCGCCGCAGCGCTTCCCGGGCCTCACCGACGGGAGGTTCTGACCCGGCACCGGCTCCGGCCGCCGCACAGGTCGCCTCCACGGCGGCCGTGTTGCGGCGGCCGAAGTCCGGTGCGTCCTTGCGGGCCGCGCTCAGCGCGAAACCCACGAGCAGTTTCCCGAGTCCGTGCCCTTCCAGGGTGTTGAAGATGCGGACGCGGGTGCGGTCACCGGGGAGGGGCTCGAAGTCGTACCCGCCCTCCGCGGTGACCAGGTTCCTGCTCTGCTCCGTCCAGCGGATCAGCCGCGGCGGCTCGAAGGCGGTGATGCGGAACTCGCGGCCGGTCTTCATCCCGGCGTCCTTCACCGTGCTGCGGAAGACCGTGCCCACACCGGTCGGGGCGTCGGGGGTCCTGCTGATCTCCTGGACCCTCGGACTGAACCGCGGGTCGTTGCGCCCGTCGGCCAGATAGGCGAAGACCGCCGCGACGGGCCGGTCGATCTCCACGGTCGCCTCGAACTGTCCGGACATGGCTGCGGCTCCTCCGTTCGCTTCCCCTGAGGTCATGGTCGCAGTTCGGCCCCCTCCGCGCGCGGCGCCGACCGGACGGACGGGGCTCCCGTGATCCGGCTTCCGCGCAGCGGGGTCAGCAGCCCCGATGCGACGATGAGCAGGCAGAACACCCCGGCGGCCACACTGACCGCGGGGACCCCGTGCTGGTCGGCCAGTACGGTGAGGGCGGCCGCGCCGACCGGGCCCGCGGCGTTGTGCACGGTCCAGAAGGCGGAGGTGACCCGCCCGAGCAGCCGATCCGGGGTCACCTCCTGGCGCAGGGTCATCGAGCAGACCCCGCCGAGGGTCATCCCGAACATGAACACGGCGGCCAGCACCGCGGTCGCCGGCAGGCTGCGGCTGACGCCGGTGCCCGCCACGGCCACGCCGATCAGGGCGACCGAGCCCAGCCAGCAGGGCCCGAACCCGAAGGACCGGCGCAGCGGCCCGGCGGCGAAGGCGGCGCCGACGACGCCCAGGCCGCTCGCGGCGATGACGTAGCCGACGACGGCCGCGTCCTGGCCGAGTTCGTGCCGGATCCGGTAGACCAGCAGGTCGGTGGCGCCCATGGTGACGAAGGTCAGGAGCGTGAGCAGGACGGTCAGCGGGCGCAGCAGGGGGTGGGTCCACAGGAACCGGAAGCCCACCACGAACACCTCCCGCAGCCCGGCGGGCCCGGAATGCCCGGGCTCGGGGGGCCCCCCCCCCCCCCCCCGGCCCGCACGGGGCGCCCCACCCCCCGGCACGACACACCGCCCGCGGAGGGGCGCGAGCACT
>NZ_JBHYVA010000548.1:2378-5852 GCF_042750055.1 Streptomyces sp. NPDC059456 | reverse complement strand
AACGACCTCACGGATCGAGAACGACCGCGGCTTCCCCGGGGGGCTCTCGGGTAACGACCGTGCCCAGCGCGCCCGGCAACCGGCCCGCCGGGCGCGCGTCGAGTGGCAGCCCACCCGGGTGGCCAGCCGGGTGACCCCGACGGACACGGGCGGGCAGGCCGTCGAGTTCGTCAAGGCGGGCACCGACGAGACGGCCTCGGTGACGGCTGCCGCCGTGGTGGTCGCCACGGGGGTGGACTGGAACCGCCTGACGGCTCCCGGCGTCGACCGCTTCCTCAACTCCGGCGTGTACTACGGGTCGTGCCTCTCCGATGCCCCCTCGACCGTCGGGGAGGACGTGTTCATGGTGGGCGCGGGCAATTCCGCCGGCCAGGCCGCCCTCTACTTCGCGCGCTACGCCCGCTCCGTGACCCTGCTGGTACGGGGCACCGAACTCGGCGCGTCCATGTCGAGCTACCTCGTGCAGCGCATCGAGCGCACCCCGGGCCTGCGGGTCCTGCTGGGCACCGAGGTCGCCGAATGCCTGGGCGGGGCCACGCTCACCGGGCTCCGGCTCAAGGACCGCGACGGCGGGGAGCGGACCGTCCCCGCGCACTGCCTGTACGTCCTGATCGGCGGCCGCCCGTCGACGGAGTGGCTCGGCGGCGCGCTGCAGCTCGACGGCCGTGGATACGTCCTGACCGGCAGCGGTGGGGCCGGTCAGGACGCGCTGCCGATGGAGACCAGCCGGCCCGGGGTGTTCGCGGTGGGTGACGTGCGGTCCGGATCCGTCAAGCGGGTCGGTGCCGCCGTCGGCGAGGGCGCCGCGGTGGCCCAGTCCCTGGTCGAGTACCGGCGGCGGCATCCGGAGCGCTTCCGGGACGCGCGGACGTCCTGCGGCTTCTGAGGGCGGGGCGCCGCTCCCGGCCTTCGGCGATGCCAGGGTCCCCGGTCCGCGGGCGGACCGGGGACCTGCGCGTTCCGCCGGGGAATACCGCGTGCGCGGTCCCCGTTCCCGGGTATAGTTGAATCGTAAACAACCTCGGGAAGGGGAGCCATGCAGTTCGGGATCTTCACCGTCGGCGACGTCACGGCCGATCCGACGACGGGACGCGCGCCCGGCGAACACGAGCGCATCAAGGCGATGCTCGCCATCGCGCAGAAGGCCGAGGAGGTCGGCCTCGACGTCTTCGCCACCGGTGAGCACCACAATCCGCCGTTCGTCCCCTCCTCGCCGACGACGATGCTCGGCTACATCGCCGCGCGCACCGAGCGACTGATCCTGTCCACGTCGACGACGCTGATCACCACGAACGACCCGGTGAAGATCGCCGAAGACTTCGCGATGCTCCAGCACGTCGCCGACGGCCGCGTCGACCTGATGACGGGCCGTGGCAACACCGGCCCGGTCTACCCCTGGTTCGGCAAGGACATCCGCGACGGAATCGACCTGGCCATCGAGAACTACGCGCTGCTGCGCCGCCTGTGGGACGAGGACGTCGTCACCTGGAAGGGCAAGTTCCGCACCCCCCTCCAGTCCTTCACCTCCACTCCCCGCCCCCTCGACGGCGTCGCCCCCTTCGTCTGGCACGGCTCCATCCGCTCCCCGGAGATCGCCGAGCAGGCCGCCTACTACGGCGACGGCTTCTTCCACAACAACATCTTCTGGCCGGCCTCCCACACCAAGCAGATGGTGAACCTGTACCGCGAGCGCTACGCCCACTACGGGCACGGCACCCCCGAGCAGGCCGTCGTCGGACTCGGCGGACAGGTCTTCATGCGCAAGAACTCCCAGGACGCGGTCCGCGAGTTCCGTCCGTACTTCGACAACGCACCCGTGTACGGTCACGGCCCCTCCCTGGAGGAGTTCACCTCCCAGACCCCGCTGACCGTCGGCTCGCCGCAGCAGGTCATCGAGCGGACCCTGTCCTTCCGGGAGTACGCGGGCGACTACCAGCGCCAGCTCTTCCTGATGGACCATGCGGGCCTGCCCCTGAAGACGGTCCTGGAGCAGCTCGACCTGCTGGGCGAGGAGGTCGTACCGGTGCTGCGCAAGGAGTTCGCGAACCTGCGCCCGGCCGGGGTGCCGGACGCGCCGACCCACGCGGCCCGCGTCGCGGCGGCCCGGGACACCACGGAGCGGGAGGCCCGGGCATGAAGCTCGTCGTCGTATCGGCCGGCCTGAGCTCCCCGTCCTCCACCCGACTGCTCGCCGACCGCCTCACGGCGGCGACGCTCGGCCACGTGGACGCGGAGCCGGAAGTGATCGAACTGAGGGACCTGGCGACGGAGACGGCCCGGCACTTCGTCACCGGGTTCCCGCCGGCCCGGCTGGCGGCGGCGCTCGACGCGGTGGCGGCCGCGGACGGCCTGATAGCCGTGACGCCGGTGTTCGCGGCCTCGTACAGCGGCCTGTTCAAGTCGTTCTTCGACGTCATGGACAAGGACGCCCTCACCGGGAAGCCGGTGCTCCTCGGCGCGACCGGCGGAACGGCCCGGCACTCCCTGGTGACCGAGCACGCGATGCGCCCCTTGTTCACCTACCTGCGGGCGCTCGTCCTGCCGACCGCGGTGTACGCGGCGTCGGAGGACTGGGGCGGCGACGGGCTGGCCCAGCGGATCACCCGTGCGGGCGCGGAGCTGGCGCGCTCCATGGCGCCCGCCGGGGCGGACGGAGCCCCGGACCTCGGCACCGCCGCCGCGATCGCACCCCGGTCCCTGACGGGGGCGATCACGTCGGTGGACCCGGCGGACGGCTTCGAGGTGGTGCCGTTCGCACACCGCCTGGCCGCACTCCGGGTCGACTAGAACCCGATCCGGAGGACGACGGGCCCTGGCCGGCACCGGTGTCAGGCGCCGTCGACGAGGCGTTGGAGGCCGGGCGCGTACAGGTCGGCCAGGCGCTCGGCGCTCGTGTGCGCGCTCGCCCCGTCCGGGCGGTGCAGGCTCAGCGTGGCGCCCAGGCCCAGCAGCTGGCCGGCGATCAGCTCGGCCCGGAGCCCGGCGTCAGGCCCCGTCAGGGCGGCGGCCAGCCTGCCAGTGACCTGCTCGCGGAAGCGCTCCCGGAGCCGGGTGCGTTCGTCCTCGATGCCGAGGGAGAACACCACCCGCAGCAGCGGGTCCCCGTGCAGGCGGTCCCGCAGTTCGACCATCGTCAGGACCAAGTGCCGCCCGAGCTCCGGCGACGGGGCGGCGAACAGTTCGTCGGCGGCCGCCCCGAAGTCGGCCACCGTGTTGAACAGGGCCTCCTTGCTGCCGAACCGCTTCACGATCAGCGAGGGGCTCACCCCGGCGGCCGCTGCGATGCCGCGCATGGTGACCTCGGCGTAGGGCCGCAGGGTGAACGCCCGGCGCGCGGCCCGCACGATGGCGTCGCGCCCGTTCCCGGCACCCGCCCGCCCGTCGGCGGAGGCGTCCGGTGGCGGTGCGGATCCGTCGGTGGTGCTCATGCGCTCTCCCGGGCGGCGGTCGCGGACGCTGACACCGCGACCGTAC
>NZ_JBHYVA010000548.1:0-2368 GCF_042750055.1 Streptomyces sp. NPDC059456 | reverse complement strand
GCTCTCTCAATGGGTCTCGGGGGCTCTGAGTTGTGTATCAGAGACAGACCGTACCGCCCTTCCCGCCCCGGCCGCGCCGGGCACCGGGCACCGGCCGGTCCGACGGCAGGAACAGCGTGGCGACCAGCGCGGCGAGCGCCGCTCCGGCGGCGATCAGGAAGATCAGCAGGTACGCGTGCAGGGTCGGGGCGCTGCGCCCGCCGGCCAGGAACGTCATGTGGGCCAGCACGGCCGCTACCACGGCGCTGCAGCAGGCCTGCCCGACGGAACGCATCAGGGTGTTCAGGCCGTTGGCCGCGGCGGTCTCGCCCACCGGCACGGCCCGCATGACCAGGGCGGGCAGCGCCGAGTACGCGATCGCGGTGCCCGAGGAGACGACGGTGGCGCCGGCCACGATCATCCAGAGGCTGTGGCTGGTGAAGAACCGGACCACGTAGCCGACGGCCATGACCACGGCGGCGAGCGCGAGGGCGGTACGGGGCCCGTACGCGGCGGAGATCCGTGCGGAGACGGGGGAGAGCGCGACCATCGCGAGGCCGCCGGGCAGCAGGCACAGGCCGCTCACCACGATGGAGGCGCCGAGGCCGTACCCCGTGCTCGTCGGCTCCTGCACCATCTGGCCCGTGACGAGGGAGTTCGCGTAGAAGGCGAAACCGATCAGCAGCGCCGCGACGTTGGTCAGCAGCACCGCGGGCCGCGCCGAGACCCGCAGGTCCACCATGGGGGAGCGGGTGCGCAGCTCGAACCGGCCCCAGAGCAGGCCCACGGCCACCGACGCGCCGAGCAGGCAGAGCGTGCGCCCGGAGGTCCAGCCCCAGTCCGCGCCCTGGGTGATGGCGAGCAGCAGCCCGACGAGGAAGCCGGTCAGGCCGAGGGTCCCCGGCAGGTCGAAGCGCCCGGGGGAGCGGACCGGGGATTCCGGGACGATCCACAGCACCAGGAGCAGGTCGAGCAGGCCCAGGGCGGCCGAGGCCCAGAACATGGTGTGCCAGTCGAAGTTCTCGATCACCACGGCGGCCACCGGCAGGCCGATCGCCGCACCGATGCCGAGGGTCGAGCTCATGAGGGCGATGGAGGGCAGGATCCGCTCGGCGGGCAGCTCGTCCCGGATGATGCTGATGCCCAGCGGGATCACCGCGAGCGCCGCCCCCTGCAGGGCCCGGCCGGTGATCAGCACACCGATGTCGGAGCTGACCGCGCACAGCACGGAACCGAGGGTGAGGACGCAGAGCGAGGCCAGCAGCACGCGCCGCTTGCCGTACATGTCGCCGACGCGCCCGAGGACCGGGGTGAAGACCGCGCCGGTGAGGAGGGTGATGGTCACCAGCCAGCCCGCGGCGCCCGGGCTCGCGCCCGTCAGTTCGGGGATGTGCGGGAGCAGCGGGACCACGAGGGTCTGCATCACGGCGACGACCATGCCGCAGAAGGCGAGGACGGGCACGACGAAACGGGAGTGCGCGGTGGCCTGACCGGCGGCGGGTATCGCGGAGGGCATGCTGCTCCAGACGGGGGAGGGAGCGGGGGCACCGGGGGTGCACGGTTGTTCACCCCCAGGGTAAACGATTGTGCACCCCTGCGTCCGCGCCCGGCGCGGGCGGGCCTCGAACCTGCGCCCGGCCGCCCCAACATCCTCTGGAGCCAACCCCTTTCACGATCCGCCGCAAACGACTGACACGGCTCCGGCCGCCGTGCGAAGTTGTCCGTGCAACGACCGCCGAGGGGCAAGGGGGACGCATGCCCGAGTACGCAGGTTCCGACGAGGAAGCGGAGCAGGACCTGATCGCGTACTGCGAGAAGATCGATTTCGACCCGGAGTGGGTGGACCCGCAGAAATGGGACGCGTCCATCAGGATCGCCCAGCAGAAGCAGTACGGGTTCGCGGAGGCCCGCAAAACGATCCTCAGCGACCAGGAGGACCTGGTCAAAACCGGTGCACGGGACGCCCGTCAGGCGAAGCTGGACGCGGACGCGGCGGATCTGCTCACGCAGATCGACTACGACCGTGACCTGAAGGATTCGCTGGTCGTCACCATCCTCAAGCAGTGCGCCGCCGCCTATGTGGGCGGGGAGCGCGTCAACCTCGGCCTGGGCGGCGCCCCCATGGACCGCGGCGCGTACGGCGATCTCCGTGACGAGTGGTCGGCGGCCGGGGAGCTCGCCGACGGGGGCGTGTTCTCCGAATTCGTCAGCCACGCACCCCAGAACAAGGCCGCGCTCGGCAAGGGCCAGGTCGGCGACACCCTCGCCAAGCGGAAGGTCCAGGGGAACCTCCTCGTGCGCGTCGCCGGCGTCCGCTTCAACATGCACGTCGACATCGCGGACTGACCCGCTCGCCGGACGCGGCCGCAGCCCCGACCGCATCCGGTCG
>NZ_JBHYVA010000547.1:1599-5891 GCF_042750055.1 Streptomyces sp. NPDC059456 | reverse complement strand
TTCCCACCCAACTATCACTCGGCGGGTGCGAGACCCGACATCTCAAATATCTCTCTGGCCACGGACCCCTCCGTGGTCCTTCGTCGTTGTCTGGACCTCTCACCCCTCGCCGTGCCCTCCGCGTGCCCCAACTCGCAGGAACTCCCTGGCCGGAGGGCTGTTCGCGCATCACTTGCACCACACGAGCCCCCGCCGGTCTCGCGTCGCGAGACACGTCCTCGATGACCTGCGTCACACCGCTGCCTCCGTCGCGTGAATTCGCTTTCCAAAAGGGGCGGTTGGTCGGAGGGGTTGGCTCAGGCCCTCGACGGGTCCGCCTAGTCCTCTTTCCCCGCCAACGGTGCTCGCGACGAGAGTGCCACGCCTCTCAGCGGGACAGGCTCCACACACCGGTCCCCACTGATGCAAGTCTCGAAGAGAGCGGCGCACCGGGACTCGGGGGCGGCCTGGTCCAGCCGTGCCAGTGAGATGGCCACTGAGATCACCGTTGAGCTGACCATCTCGTCAGGAGGTTCCCACGGGTGCCGGTGGATGAAGGCAGTGACCCTGGGCAGAACACTCCGGCAGAACGGCCGGGCAGCGCCGGTCCTGCCGTTCACGTGTGGGCCACGGCCAGCCCACCATGCCTTCCCGCTGAGGCGGCCGCCACCGTCGAGGCCATCGTGCGGGCTGTGCACCATGGCGATGACGCTCGTATCCGGATCCTGTTGGCAGCCTTGGTCGACATCGCCGACACCGAGGTTCTCCTCCACCTGCGGGAGCGGCTTCGCGAACGACCGCAATGACGGTCAGGCGCTGCGGAACAGACGTGTAGCGAGCGCGGGGCTGGCCGCGCCGCCTTGCCGTGGACGCCCCCGAGACCGCCATGGAACCCTGCGAGCTGCTGATCCCTTCGGGAGGGCGCTGCTGACACACCCCGTAGGCTCACGCCCGCCTGGACTGCACGTCGCAGCTGGCGGACGCTCCTGCTCCCGAAACGCTGCACTCGGGGGGAATCAATATCTATCCCCGCGGTCAGAGAGTTTAATGGACCCCGCAGGGAGAGTTTTTCCGCACCGCACACGATGGAGATATTTAACGCACACGAACCGCTGCAGCGTGCTACTGTCGGTCTCGGTTGCAGTTTTGGTACCCAAAAACTTCAAGCGCTCCAGTCGGCCTCCGCGCCACATTCGAGTGCTTCATATTTCCGGTCATTTTCCGGCGGGGCATCATCGCGGCGACACGGTGTCCGTATGGTGCGGATGCTGGTGTACTGCCCCAAAGGAGATATGACATGGCATCTGGCACCGTGAAGTGGTTCAACGCGGCCAAGGGCTTCGGCTTCATCGAGCAGGACGGTGGCGGCGACGACGTCTTCGCCCACTTCTCGAACATCGCCGCCCAGGGCTTCCGCGAGCTGCTGGAAGGCCAGAAGGTCACCTTCGACATCGCGCAGGGCCAGAAGGGCCCGACGGCCGAGAACATCGTTCCCGCCTGACGCTGACGCGCATTTCGTAGCTGGGGCCCGCATCCCTCGGGGTGCGGGCCCCAGCTGCACGCATTTCCCGCAGTGGTGTCACCTGCGGGATGAAGTATTTCAGGGTTACAGCCTGCTCGGCACTTCACCCCACTCGATTTCTTGATTTCGCGTCCCCGTGACGCCACCTCATCTCAGCGCATGCGCCCGTACAGAATCTCTGTTGGCCAAAGTCGCTTTCGCATTCCATTCGGCCCGTTCTTGTGATTCCCTGCGCTGCGTTTCGCAGCGGGAATTCCTTGATACGCGCCGCATCAAGGAAAGGTTCTGAATGAACCGCACACGTACGAACGACCGTTCCTCTCGCACCCGCAGCCGCACCAGCAGCCCCGCTTTCGGCGCTGCCGCCGGTTCGGAGCGGGGCAGCCGCTTCAGCTCGTCGGCCCCGAGCCGTTCCGGAGGTCCGCGCCGCTCGGGCGGCTACGGCCGCCGACCCGCAGCGGTACAGGGCGAGTTCGCTCCGCCGAAGACCATCACTCCCGCGCTGCCCGCCGTCGAGGCCTTCGCCGACCTCGACATGCCGGCGGAGCTGCTTGCTGCCCTAGGCGCGCAGGGCCTGAGCGTGCCGTTCCCGATCCAGGGAGCCACCCTGCCCAACACCCTCGCAGGCCGCGACGTCCTCGGCCGCGGACGGACCGGCTCCGGTAAGACCCTCGCCTTCGGCCTCGCCCTGCTGGCCCGCACCGCTGGGCAGCGCGCCGAGCCCCGCCAGCCCCTCGCCCTGATCCTCGTCCCCACCCGCGAGCTGGCACAGCAGGTGACCGACGCCCTCACCCCGTACGCCCGCGCCGTGAAGCTGCGCCTGACCACGGTCGTCGGCGGCATGTCGATCGGCAAGCAGGCCGGAGCGCTGCGCGGAGGCGCCGAGGTCGTCGTGGCTACGCCCGGCCGGTTGAAGGACCTCATCGACCGTGGCGAATGCCGGCTTAACCAGGTCGCGATCACCGTCCTGGACGAGGCCGACCAGATGGCCGACATGGGCTTCATGCCGCAGGTCACCGCCCTCCTGGACCAGGTGCGTCCCGAGGGGCAGCGGATGCTTTTCTCCGCCACCCTCGACCGCAACGTCGACCTGCTGGTGCGCCGCTACCTGACCGACCCCGTCGTGCACTCGGTGGACCCCTCGGCCGGTGCGGTGACGACGATGGAGCACCACGTGTTGCACGTCCACGGCGCCGACAAGCACCGGACGACGACGGAGATCGCGGCGCGCGAGGGCCGGGTGATGATGTTCCTGGACACCAAGCACGCCGTCGACCGGCTGACCCAGGACCTGCTGAACAGCGGTGTCCGGGCCGCCGCCCTGCACGGCGGGAAGTCGCAGCCCCAGCGCACGCGCACCCTCGCCCAGTTCAAGACCGGACACGTGACCGTACTGGTCGCGACGAACGTGGCGGCGCGCGGCATCCACGTCGACCACCTCGACCTCGTCGTCAACGTCGACCCGCCCACCGACCACAAGGACTACCTCCACCGCGGCGGCCGCACCGCCCGCGCCGGCGAGTCCGGCAGCGTCGTCACCCTCGTCACTCCCAACCAGCGCCGCGACATGACCCGCCTCATGCAGGCCGCCGGCATCACACCGCAGACCACCCAGGTCCGCTCCGGCGAAGAGGCACTGAACCGGATCACCGGCGCCCAAGCCCCCTCCGGCATCCCCGTCGTCATCACCGCACCCGTCGTCGAACGCGCCAAGCGCAGCACGGCCTCCCGCGGCAGGCGACGGCCCGCTTCGACGGTCCGGCGCGTGAGCGTGCGGCAGTCCGCCTTCGATGCGGCGGCCTGAGAAGCACGTGATCAGGAAACTGACCCATCTCTGCAGGAGGCACGTTTTGACGCTGGTCCAGATGCAGCCCCGCTCGGCGAACGCCCACCCTGTGCACCGGACGGTGGACGAGGCGATGGAGGCGGCCGGTCCACAGGTCTGTGACGACATGACAGTCGAGGTGGCTCTGGCCGTCATGGCCAGTGCCCGCGCGGGTCATCTGCTCGTCTGCGACGAGGACGGCTTGTGCACCGGACTGGTCACCCAGGCCAGGCTCGCCACCGTCCGCGACAGCGCGGCGTACACGGACCAGGTCCGTATCCGCGACCTCCTGGGAGACCGCGGGCCGGTTACCTCGCCCTTGACCACGATGGCCGAAGCCGAGCACGCGATGCGCTACCGCCGGCTCGATGCCCTGCCGGTCGTCGATGAGCAGGGCAGTGCTCTGGGCGTCCTCGCCCTTGCCCGCTGAACCGCCTCACCGCGGCACGACCATCCCCCTTTCTTCTTCCTGTGAGGCAACATGCGCTGTGTCATCGCCCGTTTCCCGTTCGACCTGACCAAGAGCGGTGTCCTGGAGTCGATGAAGGGCGTCAAGCCCGAGCAGGTCGTCGGCGAGTCCGTGATCATCGGGCGCCGTACCTACCCCGTCAAGCAGGTCGGTCAGGTCATCACGCGCCAGGACCGCCGCGACTTCAGCGCCGGTGAAGTCCTCCGGGCCATGACCCAGCTCGGGTTCACCTGCCGCGGCCTCCCCCGGGCCGCCGCGCCCAGGCGCGTCCTCAGCCCGCTCCAGCAGGCTTCCGCGATGCTCGGCATCCCGGTGACCGTCTGACGGACAGGACCGGCGCGAGCCGACACCCGAACAGCGAGGAGGGGCCCCCCCCCGCCCCCCCCGGGGGGGCCCCCCCCCCCCCCCCGGGGGGGGGGCGGGGGGGGGCGGGGGGGGGGGGGGGTGTTATCGCCCCGGGTGGCCGGGCCGAGCTCCCCCGGCGAGACGCGGGGCAA
>NZ_JBHYVA010000547.1:0-1589 GCF_042750055.1 Streptomyces sp. NPDC059456 | reverse complement strand
GGATACGACCGACCCCGCCGGTCGCGGCGCCCTCCCCGCGGAAGGCGCACGGGGCTGCGCCGGGTGACGGGCGCGGTCCCCCTTCGGGGTGCGGGCCGGCGGGCCGCCTCCGTCCCCCCCCCCCCCCCCCCCCGCTGGCCCCCCCCCTCCCGCGTACCCAGGGGTTCTTACGCGATGTCGGTCAGTGGTCGGAGTAGCTGAAGTCGCCCATGGTCCAGGCGCTGACATCCGCGATCGAGACGCGGTACATCCCACCCGTCTCCGGGATCCCCACCGTGCCCTGAAGGATGCGGGCCACATGGAAGTGCAGATGAGTGGGCGGCCCCTCGTGGGGTGTCGTGGCGGTGAAGATGGCGGCGAACTCGCCCAGGCGGTCGGAATCCGTCAGGACCTCCGACACCCGCTGCCTCCACACGGCTTCGGGTGCCAGCCGACCGGTGATGACAGCGCCACCGGTGACAACGGTCAGGGACATCTGATTGCTCTGCCCGGACTCCACCAGGGTGGCAACGTCAACGAGCAGCTCGTCAGGCTTCGACATGGGAGCCGATTTTATGCACCGGTCGTCCCGTTCTCTCGACGGGGAGGACTACCGGTCGGGAAGAGCACTCACCGTCTTCCCGCCGGAGGGCCGACGGGTGACACCGGTTGCTCGGGCGCTGCGGTGACCATGGGCCAGCCGAATCCACCGGTACGGCGGCCGTACAGGACAGGGCGTCCGAGCCCCTGACCTGCTGTGCAGGATGCTCTGCACATCTGGTCCCACCGTAGAGGTCTAGCTCTCCTCGACGGGCGCGAAAATCTATGACGGCCGAAGTAGACATTGAGCTTTGGCGTGGTTATGGTTTCTCTCGTAGCCCAGAGAGACAGCAGGGCCTGGCAGAGACGAACTGCCGGGCAGCAGTACCCGCAGTTGCAGTGCGCAGGACGGTGCGGTGGTGGAGTTCCGAAGCCAGGGTTGTTGCAGGACGGCGACGGGACTGACGACCGGACCGGGTGGCCCGCAGTGATCAGGGGCCGCCGTGAGCAGTACCAGCAGTTAACGCAGTGGCAGTACCTGTAAGTGCAGTTCGAAGTACCCAGCAGTGAAGTAAGTGAGCAGCACCTCGGTGAAGGCGTCGGCTGCGGACGCGCGCACCGGGAAATTCGGCAGTGGGGTTCTAAGCCAGAGCAGACGCAGGTTGGGCAACGGGGCTGGCTGCCGAAGAGTGGCGCTGACACAGGCCACTGAGCAGTACGCAGTACCAGCAGTAGGCAATTGATCACTGAGGGAAGAACGGAGGAGCCGAGCACCATCAGGATCGCCCGGGCGGAAGCCTTGAGCCCGGGTACCGCAGGACATCGATAGTGAGGTGGTCTCCGGTCAAGCAACCGCGATCCCCGCACTCCCGGCAGCACGTCGGCCGGGTCGGCGGAAACACAGAGTCGGCGCAGTATCAGGGCCGACAGATGGTGTAGTAGTTCCTTCGGGGGGCGGGGGGGCGAAAACCCCCCCGGCCCCCCCCCCCGGGGGCGGGGGGGGGGTGATTGAAACAGAAAGGTTGTTGTGGGGGGGCGCCCGGGGGGGTGTAAAAAAAATAAGCGGGACC
>NZ_JBHYVA010000546.1:0-5895 GCF_042750055.1 Streptomyces sp. NPDC059456 | reverse complement strand
GTCCGGGCCGGGTGCGTCGCCGCGCGGCCCCCGCCGGCCGCGCCCGCGGCGGCGGTGTCAGTGCAGGGCCAGCCAGGTGATGCCGGCCGCGCCGACCAGGGTCCCGGCGGCGAGGGCGGCCGGCCGGGAACCGCGCACGGTGTACCCGACGAGCAGGGCGGTGAGGGCCACGGCCGCCGTGCCGATGGAACCCCGCAACACCCCCTGGCTGTAGCCGAACTCCTCGAAGTGCCGTACGAGCCACACCAGCCAGACCAGTCTCATGACGCCCCCTCCGTGCCCCTGTACGCCGCGAAGATCGTATCTTCGCCCCCGAAACGCCACCGGGGGGCCCCGCCGGAAACCGGCGGGGTGCCCCCCGTCGTGGTCGGGTCCGCCGACCGGGATCAGCCCTCGTAGCGGCCCAGGCGGTCCGCGGCGTAGTCGTCGAAGGCCTGGTCGATCTCCGCGGCGGTGTTCATCACGAACGGGCCGGCGCGGAAGACCGGTTCGCCGATCGGCTCGCCCGTCAGGAACAGCAGGTCGGCACCGATCGGGCCGCCCTCGACGCGGACCGCGCCGCCGTCGTCGGCGAGGACGGCCAGTTCCCCGTCGGCCAGCTCGCTCGCGCCGACCCTGCCGCTGCCCGACAGGACGTACACCGCCGCGTTGCGGCCCGCCGGAGCCGGGAGTTCGGCGCTCGCACCGGGCGCGATCGAGGCGTGCACGACCGTCACCGGGACCTGCGTGTCGAACGGACCGGTCACACCGAGCGCGGAGCCCGCGATGACCTTGAACCAGGAGCCGTCCAGGGTGCGCACCACCGGGATCTCCTGCGCCGTGTGGTTCTGGGTGCGCGGACGCAGTCCCTTGCGGGAGGCCGGCAGGTTCACCCAGATCTGGAGGTTGTGCTGGAGGCCCCCGGCCGCGCGGAAGGCGTCGGTCGGCTGTGCCGAGTGCACCACGCCCGCGCCCGCCGTCAGCCACTGCACGGCACCGGGCGGTACGACGCCGCGGCTGCCGGTGGAGTCCGCGTACTCGATGTCGCCCTCCAGGACGTACGCGATGGTCTCGAAGCCGCGGTGCGGGTGGTCGGGGGCGCCCTTGGGCTCGCCCGGGCCGAGGTCCACGGGGCCGACCTGGTCGACCATCAGGAAGGGGTCCAGCTGTGGGATCCGCGGGGTGGGGAAGGGGCGGCGGACCGGGAAGCCCTCGCCCTCCAGCGTGTGCACCGGCTGCACCACGTCGGCCACCGAACGGAGCGCGGTGGCGGGGGCGGTGGCGGTGGCGGAACCCAGCGTGGTCATGATGCCTTCTCTCGTCGTTCGCGGTCGTCGCTCTCCGGCGGTGGCGAGCTGTAATGAACCATACAGTTCAGTTCAGTTCGAGGTCAGTTATACGGGACGGACCGTCCCCGATCAAGTCCTGCGCACCCACCGGCCCGCCGACAGATGACAGATACCGCCGACCGCCGTTGTCGGTGCGTCCCCCGCGCGGACAGACTCCTGCCATTCACCGACGTTCATCTCGCAGGGGCATGCCGGGCACGGCATTCGCTGCGCATGTCACCTTCGCGGAAGGACAGTTCATGCCCGAGCTCAAGATCCTGGCCATCTCCGGCAGCCTGCGCGGCGCCTCGTACAACAGCGCCCTCGTGCGCGCCGCCCAGAAGTTCGCCCCCGGTGACCTGGCGATCGAGATCTACGAGGGCCTGCGCGACATCCCGCCCTACGACACCGACCACGACATCGACCCGGCGCCGGTCGCCGTGGCCGACCTGCGCCGCCGCATCGCCGAGGCGGACGGCCTCTTCATCGCCACCCCCGAGTACAACTACGGGATCCCCGGTGTCCTGAAGAACGCCCTGGACTGGGCGAGCCGCCCCGCCCTCGCCTCCTCGCTGACCGGCAAGCCCGTCGCCATCGCCGGCGCCGCGCCGACCAACTTCGGCACCGTCCGCGCCCAGCTCGCGCTGCGCCAGATGTTCCTGTGGACGGACTCCAAGGTCGTCGGCAAGCCGGAGCTGCAGATCTTCCGCGCCCACGAGCGCTTCGACGAGCACGGCAACCTGACGGACGAGACCACCGTCGAGATCCTCCAGCAGCTGCTCTCCGCACTCGGCACGAAGATCCGCGAGACCCGCGCCATCGCCGAGGCCGGCCTCTGACCGGCAGCCGGCCCGTTCACTGAACCACCCCCCCAAAGACCGGAGTCGCCGGCTCCTGCACGCTCCCCCCTCTCCGAAGGGCCGCTCACACCCCCGTAGCGGCCCTTCGGTCATGCCCGGATCCGGGCGGTGCGCGGCGGGCTTGCGGGCGATTCCGCGGGAGTTGACGAAGCCTTCGCGACGCGGTGCGCGAACGCCCCCGGCCCTTGCGAGGATCGCCCCATGCGTGCAGCTTTCATCGAAGAACTGGGCCCCGCCGAGAACATCCGCCACGGCGACATCGCCCCTCCGGCCCCCGGCCCCACGGACGTCCTGGTCGAGGTCGAGGCGGTGTCCGTCAACCCCGTGGACACCTTCGTGCGGTCCGGGCTCTTCCGCACCCCCGTCGAGTTCCCGTTCGTGATCGGCCGCGACCTGGTCGGCACCGTCGTCGCGGCCGGACCCGGCGCGGCCGGCTTCGCGCCCGGCGACCGCGTGTGGTGCAACAGCCTCGGCCACGGCGGCCGCCAGGGCGCCGCCGCCGAACTGGCCGTCGTCCCCGCCGACCGGCTCTACCGCCTGCCCGCCGCCGTGGACGCCGCCGAGGCCGTCGCCGTCGTCCACCCCGCGGGCACCGCCTACCTCGCCCTCTTCACCCACGGCCGCATCCGCCCCGGCGAGACCGTGCTCGTCGCCGGCGCCGCCGGGAACGTGGGCAGCGCCCTGATCGTCATGGCCGTCGAGGCGGGCGCCCGGGTCATCGCCACCGCCGCGGCGCGCGACGCGGGCCACTGCCTCGCGCTCGGCGCCGAAGCCGTCTTCGACTACAAGGACCCGGACCTCGACGACCGCATACGCGAGTTCGGCCCCGGGGGCGTCGACGTCCACATCGACACCTCCGGGACCAACGACCTGGCCGGCGCCGTCGCCCTGCTCGCACCCCGCGGCCGGATCGTCCTCCTCGCCGGTGCCCGCTCCCAGCCCGTCCTGCCCGCCGGGCCGCTCTACATGAAGGACGGCTCCGTCGTCGGCTTCGTGATCTCGCACGCCACCTCGGCCGAACTCGCCGAGGCCGCCGGGGCGATCAACCGCCTGCTGGCCAACGGCAGACTGCGCGCCCGCTCCATCGAGCGGGTCCCGCTGTCGGAAGCGGCCCGTACGCACCGGCGCATCGAGGACGGCGAACTGCACGGCAGCCGCGTCGTCCTGCTGCCGAAGGAGTCCTGACGCGGGCCCCGCCGGCCGACCTGACGGACTGACCCGGCGGCGCCCCCCGCCACTGTCAGCGACTGCCAGACTCGCCGCATGGACGATTCCCCGGAGGCCCAGGCCCTGGCCGCCCCGCGCAGCACCCGGGCGCGGTTCGCGATCCTCGGCGCCGTTCAACTCCTGCTCAACGCCTCGGTGTCGGTGACATTCGCCGCCGGCCCGGCCATGCAGCGGGAACTCGGCCTGAGCCGGATCGACCTCATCCTCGACAGCGCCGCCTACGGCCTCGCCTTCAGCGGCCTGCTGCTGCTCGGCGGCCGGCTCACCGACCGGATCGGGCAGCGCCGGCTGTTCACCCGGGGCACGGCCCTGTTCGCCGCCGCCTCGCTCGCCGCGGCGCTGGCCCCCAGCTCACACACCGTCCTCGCCGCACGCTTCCTCCAGGGCTGCGGGGCCGCCCTCGCCGCACCGGCGGCCATGGCCCTGCTGCGGGTCGTCTTCCCCGAAGGCAGGGCCAGGGCCGCCGCCCTGGCCCGCTGGGGGCTGCTGGCCAGCCTCGGCGCCGCCGTCGGCATCGTCCTCAGCGGAGCGCTCGTCACCTGGCTGACCTGGCGGTGGAGCTTCGGGGTGCTCGCCGCCGCGGCCACGGCCGTACTGGCCCTCACGTCCCGTGCGTTGCCGGCCGGCCCGGCCCCCGTACGGGTCCCCGTGGACCTCCTCGGCGCGGTGCTCGGCACCCTCGCGCTCTCCACCCTCGGCTACGGCCTCGTGATGGTCGGCCCGCACGGCTGGGCCGCAACCGAGGTCCTCGCCCCGCTCGCCCTCGGCGCGGTCCTGCTCGCCGTGTTCATCGCCGCCCAGCAGCGCGTCCGCGCACCCCTGCTGCCGCTCGCCTTCCTCGCCTCGCGCCGCCGGGCGACCGCCCTGGTCTGCGCGCTGCTCGGCCCGGCGATCGGCGCGAGCACCGCCTTCCTGCTGGCCCTCTACTTCCAACAGGTGCGCGGCTACTCGGCCTTCCAGAACGCGCTCGCCTTCATCCCGTACAGCGCGATGCTGCTCGGCGTCGGCTTCGTCGCGGGGCGGATCGTCGCCCGCCACGGCGTGCGCGCGGTGGCGGTCGGGGGACTGGCCGTCATCGCCGCGGGACTGTTCCTGATCGGCGGCGTGGGGCTGCGCACGGGCTCCACCCCCTGCGTCCTGGCCGGGCTGGTCGTCCTGTCGGCGGGGATCGGCACGCTGATGTCCGCCGCGGTGGTGGGGGCCGTCAGCGGGGTCCCGGAGGAGCAGTCCGCGCTGGCCGGGGCGGTGGTCAACACGGCCATCCTGGCCGGTCCGACCATCAGCCTCGCCCTGATCACCTCCGCCGCCGACGCCCGCACGGCCACCCTGCTGGCCGCCGGTGACCCGGCCGCCGCGACCGGCGGGTACGCGTTCGCCTTCGAGGCGGCCTGCGCGGTGTTCGTCCTGGCCATCGCCCTGGCCGGGTACGGGCTGGCGCCGGACCGCCGCCCGGTCCGCCGGGAGGGGCCGCGGACCGCCGACCGGCAGGCAGAACACTCCTCCACTCCGGCCTGACCAAGGGGGGCAGGCCGGGGTGGAGGTCCCGGACCCCCGGGATGGTCACTCAAGGTGACGGCGTCACGGGTGCAGCAAGCGGGGCGGCTGATGGAATACATGCAGGTGGAGGCGGTTTCATCGGTGCTTTGAGGGGCGTCTGGCGGGGTGGGTGACCTGGTCTCCGGTTGCCGAATGTGACGGCGTGGCGGTGAGTGGACAGGGGCAAACCCTGTGCCCCCCGACGCCGAACAGGAGAGAAATCTTGCACCGCATCACCCGCTACACCCTCCCCGCCGCCCTCTGCGTGACGCTGCTCGGTGCGTCCCCCGGTCTGGCCGGTGCCGTCGACTCCCCCGCCAAGGCGACCACTCCGGCGAAGAAGGCCATTCCCGGCGCCGAGGCGCTGACCGCGCAGGTGGAGTCCCTGGGTTCCGCAGGCAGCCTGATCACCCCGGTCACCAACTTCCTCGGGGAGGTCCTGAAGTCACCGGACGGCAAGCTCCCGGAGGCGGACCTGGCCGCGCACAGGCAGAAGATCGAGGCGGCGCTGGCCGGCCTGAAGAAGACCTTCGCGGCGGCGGCCCCGGCGGCCCCCGGGGCCGCGGCCAAGCCGTCGGCGAACGCGCCGCTGACCCCGGCGGTCCTCCCGAAGGCACCGGCGGACGAACCCCCGGCGGACGAACCCCCGACCGAGGCGGCCAAACCCCCGGCGGACGCGGTGAAGCCCCCGGCCGACGCTGCGAAGCCGCCGGCCGATGCCGTGAAGCCTCCGGCGGAGGCCGTGAAGCCCCCGATCGACGCCGCAAGGCCCCCGGCCGACGCCGTGAAGCCGCCGAAGGAGGGAGTGAGGCCTCCCGCGCACGTTGCGAAGCCGCCGGTTGAGGCTGCGAAGCCTCCGGCTGACGCCGCAAAGCCCCCGGTCGAGGCCGCAAAGCCTCCGGCGGAAGCGGTGAAGCCTCCGGCTGACGCCGCAAAGCCCCCGGTCGAGGCCGTGAAGCCGCCGG
>NZ_JBHYVA010000545.1:0-5924 GCF_042750055.1 Streptomyces sp. NPDC059456 | reverse complement strand
ACCCCGTTTTTTTTGGCCGTCACTTTTCTGGGTCGTCCTGGTGCGTCCGGGCTGCGCGACCCCTACTTCCCCAAGGCGGGCAACGGCGGCTACCAGGTCGAGCACTACGACCTGGACCTCGACTACGACCCCGCCGACGGCGAGTTGGACGGCACCGCCGTCATCACCGCCCGCGCGGAGCAGGGGCTCAGCTCGTTCAACCTCGACCTCGCCGGCCTGGACGTCGAGGGCGTCACCGTGCAGGGCAAGGGCGCCCGGTTCAACCGGACCGGCCGGGAGCTGACGGTGCGTCCCGCCAAGGACCTCAAGAAGGGCGAGGTCTTCCGAGCGGAGGTCGACTACCACGGCAAGCCGAAGCCCATCACGGATGCGGACGGGTCCCAGGAGGGCTGGATCGCCACCGCGGACGGCGCCGTCGGGGTCGGCGAGCCGGTCGGGTCGATGGCCTGGTTCCCCGGGAACCACCACCCCAGCGACAAGGCCACCTACGACATCACCCTGACCGTCCCCAAGGGGTACGAGGCGGTGTCGAACGGCGAGTTGCGCTCCCGCACCGACAGCGCCGACGGGCGGCGGACCGAGTTCGCGTGGCACAGCCCGGAGCCGATGGCGAGCTACCTGGCCACCGCCGCGATCGGGAAGTTCAAGGTGACGACCGGACGCACCCCCTCGGGGGTCGCGCTGTACGAGGCCGTCGACCCGGCGGAGGCCGCAGGCAGTGCCCCGGCGCTGGCCCGGCTGCCGGAGATCGTGGAGTGGGGCAGCCGCAGGTTCGGCCCGTACCCGTTCGGCACCGCCGGCGCGATCGTGCTGCCGGCCGAGTCCCTCACGTACGCGCTGGAGACGCAGACGAAACCCGTCTTCTCCGGCGCGCCCGACGAGCAGCTGGTGCTGCACGAGACGGCCCACCAGTGGTTCGGCGACTCGGTGTCGCCGAAGTCCTGGAAGGACATGTGGCTCAACGAGGGCTTCGCGACCTACGCCGAATGGCTGTGGTCGGAGGACCACGGCGGGGCCACCGCGCAGCAGCACTTCGACGCCTTCCTCACCGGGGACACCGCGGTGGACAAGGACGCCGGATCCGACTGGGCCGCCTTCCCGCCCGCCGACCCGCCCGAGGCGAAGGACATCTCCGAAGCGCCGGTGTACTACCGCGGCGCGATGGTCCTGCAGCGGATCCGCCAGGAAGTGGGCGACGAGAAGTTCTTCGCCCTGCTGCGCGGCTGGGCCGCCGACCACCGGTACGGGAACGCGAGTACGGCCGATTTCACCGCGTACGCGGAGCGGACGACGGGCCACGACCTGAAGAAGGTCTGGGACGTCTGGCTGTACGGGCAGGGCCGGCCCAGGTGACCGCCCGCCGGACGCTCCCTAGAGCGACTTGCGCAGCACCGTGCAGTCGCGGCCGCGCTCGCGGTCCTTGGCGCGGCGCAGGGCGGTGTAGCCCTGGGCTCGCCAGAACGCCAGGCCCGCGGTGTTGGCGTCGAGTACGGCGATCCGCAGGCCGGTGCGTCCCGCTGCACGGAAGCGGTCCTCGACGAGGGTCGCGAGGGTGCGTCCGTACCCCGCGCGGTGCGCGGTGGCGTCGATGAGGAGCAGGCCGATCCACGGGTCCGGGTCTGCGGCGGCCGGGTCGGGGTGGTGCGCGAGGGTGGCGGCCACGCCGACCAGACGGCCTGCGGAGCGGGCCAGGAGCACCTGGGCGCCGTCGTGGGCGAGTTCGTCGGCGAGGGCCGCGGCGACTTGTTCGACGGTGATGCGGGCCGGGTCGGGGAAATCGCCGCTGAGCTCGAAGAAGGCGCGGTTGGTGGCGTAGAGCGCGGCGATCTCGGTCAGGACCGGGCCGGGCAGGGCGCCGCCCACGGGGACGAGCGGTTGGAGGATCACCAGCCGAACGGTAACGAAGCCGAAACCGAAGCCCTGCCGGGCCCGAGGCCCTGCCCGTGCCGGGCCTGAAGCCAAAGCCGTGCCCGTGCCGGACCCGAGGCCTTGCCGTGCCGGGCCCGAGGCCGTGCCCCTGTCTGGGCATGAGGTCGAGGCCGTGCCTAGGCTCAAGGCCGGACCCGAAGACGAGCCGAGGCCCTGCCCGTGCCGGGCCCGAAGCCGACGCCCTGCCGGGCCCGAGGCCCTGCCCGTGCCGGACCCGAAGCCTTGCCGGGCCCGGAGCCGTGCCCCTGTCTGGGCACCAGGTCGAGGCCGTGCTGGGCCCGAAGCCGAGACCCTGCCTGTGCCGGAGCCGAGGTCGAGGCCGTGCCTGGGCTCGAGGCCGTGCCCGAAGGCGAGTCGAGGCCGTGCCCGTGCCGGGCCCGAGGCCGTGCCCGTGCCGGGCCCGAGGCCGTGCCCGTGCCGGGCCCGAGGCCGTGCCCTTGTCTGGGCACGAGGTCGAGGCCGGGCCCGAAGACGAGCCGAGGCCCTGTTCGGACGGGTGCCGAGTCGAAGTCTGGCCCGGGGGTGGAGGTGAAGCCCCCTCCCCGGACGGCCGGGAGGGGGCTTCGGGTCGGAATCAGACGTTGACGCCGAAGTCCTGGGCGATGCCGGTCAGGCCGGAGGCGTAACCCTGGCCGACCGCGCGGAACTTCCACTCGGCGCCGTTGCGGTAGAGCTCGCCGAAGACCATGGCGGTCTCGGTGGCCGCGTCCTCGGAGAGGTCGTAGCGGGCGATCTCGGCGCCGCCGGCCTGGTTCACGACGCGGATGTACGCGTTGCGGACCTGGCCGAAGTTCTGGCTGCGGGCGTCGGCGTCGTAGATGGAGACCGGGAAGACGATCTTGTCGACGTCGGCCGCGAGGGCGGCGAGGTTGACGTTGATGGACTCGTCGTCGCCGGAGCCCTCGCCGGTGCGGTTGTCACCGGTGTGGACGATGCTCTGGTCCGGGGTGGACTTGTTGTTGAAGAAGACGAAGTGACCGTCGGAGACGACCTTGCCCATGGCGTTGACCGCGATGGCGGAGGCGTCCAGGTCGAAGTCGACACCGGTCGTCGTACGGACGTCCCAGCCGAGGCCGACCGTGACGGCGCTGAGGCCCGGGGCCTCCTTCGTGAGCGAGACGTTGCCGCCCTTGGACAGGCTTACTGCCATTTTGACTGGTGTCCCTTCCTCTTCGCATGGCCGCGAGATCGTGGCCAAGGTACCGCTGACCTTCATAACGCAGGGAGGGGGCCGACAGGTTCCACTGCCCGCGTTTCGTCCTGCGGTCCGTGCGGAAATACGCGTGACGGGCACCGCGCGGGGCGGGATCATGGGGGGCATGCCTGGTCCTCATGTCATCCGCGGTTCGGTCGTGCTCCCCGAGGCGGAGCTCGCCTGGCGCTTTTCGCGGTCCTCCGGGCCGGGCGGACAGCACGTGAACACGTCGGACTCCCGGGTGGAGCTGCTGTTCGACGTGGCGGCGACGAAGGCGCTGCCCGAGGTGTGGAAGGAGCGGGCGCTGGAGCGCCTCGCCGGCCGGCTGGTGGACGGGGTGCTGACCGTACGGGCCTCCGAGCACCGGTCGCAGTTCCGCAACCGGGAGATGGCGCTGGTCCGGATGGCGTCCGTGCTGGCGGAGGCCACCGCGCCGCCGCCCAAGGCGCGCCGGGCCACGAAGATCCCGCGGGGGATCAACGAGCGGCGGCTGCGCGAGAAGAAGGCCCGGGCCGAGACCAAGCGCGGCCGCACCGGCCGCGACTGGTAGGCCCCGGCCCCGGCCGCCCCGGAGCTCAGCCCCGGCCCCGGCCGCCCCGGAGCTCAGCCCCGGTCCCGGCCCCGGGGCTCAGCCCGACAGGTGGCGGTAGCGGCCGCGGAAGTAGGCCAGCGGCGGGGAGTCGGGGTTCGGCAGCGCCGAGCCGAGGACGCGGCCGATGACCAGGGTGTGGTCGCCGGCCTCGACGCGGTTCTCCGTGCGGCATTCGAGGGTGGCCAGGGCGTCCGAGAGCAGCGGGGCCCCCGAGACCTCGCCGCGGACGTGGGGGAGGTCCGCGAAGAGCAGCCGGTCGCTGATGCGGTTCTTCATCGAGAAGCGGCTCGCGACCTGGACCTGGTGGTCGGCGAGGACGGACACCGCCCACAGGGGCTGCTCGGCCAGCAGGTCGTCCATCCGGGAGCCCTCGCGCAGGCTCACCAGGACCAGCGGCGGGTCCAGTGACACGGACATGAAGGCGGTGGCCGTCATGCCGACGTCCTCGCCGCCCGGGCCGTCCGGGGTCAGCGGGACCTCGTGCGCGGTGATCAGGCACACGCCGGCCGCCAGTCGGGACATCGCTGCCCGGAACTCGTCGTTGCTCACGCCCTCAGGATGAAGGGTGGAGGGGATCGTCAGGGGTACGGGGGTCGTCTTCGGCACGTTCGGAACGCTAGTCTCGCCGTCCCGCGCCGCACATCGGGCGCGAGTCCGAGCCGTGTCCCGGCCCGTTGACCTAGGCCGCCCCGGGGCCCGGGCGTATCGTTCGCTTCCGGGAATGTGGGGGAGCGCTCCCAGGCGCCGAGACCCGCATTGCTTACCTTTATTCATCTCATGTGACTTGAGTCACAGAGGGCAAGATTTGTTGACCCTGCGTACCTGTCGCACAGCTCACTGTGATTCAGTGGACGGGACACCGCAACGAAACGCCGATGACAAACCTGGAGTTGCTGTCGAGGTCTCGGGGAGAGCGAGCAATGGAGACCGAGTCGGAGCCGTACGTCCGTCTTGCGACCCTGCGGCAACTTCACCAGGTGGTGGCCGAGCTCAACACGGCCAGGAGCCTGGCGGACACCCTGCAGACCGTCGTGGACGGCATCGTCGTGGGCCTCGGCTACGAGCTCGCCTGTGTCAACCTCGTACGCCCTGACGGGGATCTCGTCGTCGCCGCCTTCGCGGGCGACCCCGCCGCGGAGGCCCTCATCACCGGCCGCGTCGGCTCCCGCGCCTCCTGGGAGCGCCGTCTGACGATGGGTGAGAGCTGGGACGGGCTCCGCTTCATCCCGCACACCGAGGGCTGGGTCCTGCTGGAGGACGACGTGCCCCAGTGGCACACCGACGGCCCCGATCCGCGCTTCGAGGACGAGTGGCACCCCGAGGACCGGCTCTACGCCCCCATGTATGCGTCCGGCGGGGAACTTCTGGGTGTCATTTCGGTGGACAGACCGCGCAACGGGCGCCGGCCCGGCGCGTGGGGCCGCGAAGCGCTCCAGATGTACGCCTTCCAGGCGGCGATTGCGATCAGCAACGCACGGCTTCGCGCGAACATGCAGCGGGCCCTGGTCCGGCTGGAGCGTGAACAGCAGGCGCTGCGCGCGAGCGAGGAGTCGTTCCGGCAGGCCTTCGAGTACGCGCCCAGCGGGATGGCCATCGCCGAGATGGGCGGGGACCAGCACGGGCGGCTGCTGCGGACCAACGACGCGCTGTGCCGGCTGCTGGGCCGGCCCGCCTCCGTGCTGCGGCGCTACTCCTTCTCCGACCTGGTCCACCCCGAGGACATCGGGACCCTGCTGCGGACCTCCGCCGAGGGCGGGCGGGCCGAGCTGAGGCTGGGGCGGCGCGACGGCACGTACGTATGGGTCTCGCTGCGCAACTCCGTCGTCGCGGACGCCGCCGACGGGCCGCGTTTCCTGCTCACGCACGTCGAGGACATCGAGGAGCGCAAGCGGCACGAGCTCCAGCTCGCCCACCGGGCCAGCCACGACTCGCTGACCGGCCTGCCCAACAGCGCCGAGCTGCGCTCCCGGCTGGGCGCGCGGCTGTGCCGCAGGCCGCAGTCGGTGCGCGCGACCGCCGTCGAGGCGCTCGACGCGGCGTACGAGGGCCACGGGGGCGGGGCCGCGACCGCCACCGGTGTGGGCGAGCACGGTTTCCAGCCCGACGGCTTCCCCGAGCCGTTCGAGTTCCCGGCCCCCCCGGGGGGGGCCGGTGCGCCCCGGGCGCCCCGCGCCGGCCCCGGGCCCGAAGAACCCCACCAGGACACCG
>NZ_JBHYVA010000544.1:0-5930 GCF_042750055.1 Streptomyces sp. NPDC059456 | reverse complement strand
GCGGGGGTGACCCCCCCGGGGGGGGGGGCCCGTCGGCGGGGCGGGCGGGGCCGGGCGGCGTCCCGGCTCAGCCCCGGCCCAGGATCACCGTGCCGGACGAGCAGAACCAGCCTCCCGTGCCCGATGCCAGGGCGACCTCCGGGAGGCGGCCGCCCCGCTTCGTCACCTGGCGGTCCGGGCCCGCCTCGCCGCGGAGTTGGCGGACCGCCTCCACCAGCAGGAACAGGCCGCGCATCCCCGGGTGGCAGGCCGAGAGGCCGCCGCCGTCGGTGTTGACCGGGAGTTCCCCGTCCCGCAGGAGACGGCCCTTCTCCACGAAGGCCCCGCCCTCGCCCTTCGCGCAGAAGCCCAGGTCCTCCAGGGTCACCAGGGTCATGTACGTGAAGGCGTCGTAGATCTGGGCGAGGTCCACGTCCGCCGGGGTGAGCCCGGCCCGCTCGAACGCCGCGCGGCCCGAGACCGCCGCCGGGGAGACCGTGAAGTCCTCCCACTCCGACATCGTCGTGTGGGAGACCGACGTGCCCGAGCCCAGGATCCAGACCGGCTCCTTCGCCGTGTCCGGTACGTAGTCCTCTGCTGCCAGCAGCACCGCGCACCCGCCGTCCGAGCGGATGCAGCAGTGCAGTTTCGTGAACGGGTCCGCGATCATCTCGCCGGACAGCACGTCCTCCACCGTGATCGGGTCGCGGAACATCGCGTCCGGGTTGGTCGCCGCGTTCGCCCGGGCCTGGACCGCCACCGAGGCGAGCTGTTCCGGCGTCGTCCCGTACTCGTGCATGTGGCGGCGCGCGGCCATCGCGTACTTCGAGACCAGCGTGTGCCCGTACGGGACCTCGAACTGCAGCGGTCCCCGCGCCCCGAAGGAGAGGTTCGAGGTGCGGCGCCGCGCCTTGACGTCCGCGCGGGCCGTGGAGCCGTAGACGAGCAGGACGGCGTTGGCGTGCCCGGCGGCGATCGCGTCCGCCGCGTGCGCCGCCATGACCTCCCAGGTGGAGCCGCCCACCGAGGTGGAATCGACCCATGTGGGCCGCAGCCCCAGGTACTCGGCCACCTCGACCGGCGCGAGGATGCCGAGGCCGGCCGAGGCGAAGCCGTCGATGACGGAGCGGTCCAGGCCGGAGTCGGCCAGGGCGCGCCGGGCGGCCTGCGCGTGCAGGGCGTACGGGGTGGGGCCGTCCACCCGGCCGCAGTCCGAGAGGGCGACGCCGACGACCGCGACCCTGCGGCGGCCGTCACGAGGTGCAGCTTTGGGTCCAGGCATGGGGAGACGGTACATCTGACGCTCTGTCAGTTTCTAGTCCGCGCCCGCGGGGTTCTCCGCCGCCGGGGGCTCCCGGCCTCTGTGCATCTGCCGCCGCCCGGCCTAACATGACGGCCCGTCAGATCCCCTCCCGGCCGTCGCCGGGAGGTGCCCCCAGGAGGAGCCAGACGATGGATGCCGCCTTCACCGCGGAGCAGGACGAGATGCGCCGCACCCTGCGCGAGATCCTGGGCAAACGCTGTGGTCCGGACGAGGTCAAAGCCGCCGTCCGCACCGCCGCCGGACACGACCGCGAGCTGTGGCAGCAGCTCGCGCAGCAGCTCGGTCTGCCCGGCATCGCCGTCGCCGAGGAGTACGGGGGCGTCGGCTGCACCGCGGCCGACCTGGTTCTGGCGTGCGAGGAGACCGGACGGGCGCTGCTGCCCTCGCCGCTGCTGGCCACCGCCGTGCTCGCCGTACCGCTGATCACCGCCCTCGGCACGGACGCCCAGCGCTCCGCCCTGCTCCCGCCGCTCGCGTCCGGCGGGCTCACCGCGGCCCTCGCCGTCCCCGGCCCGGCACTGTCCACGGCCCTCGCCCTGACCGGCGACAAACCCCCCCCCGCCTGGGGCCGCGGGGGCCGGGGCGGGGGGGGGGCGGGGGGCCGGCCGGGCCCGCGGCCCGGCCCCCCCCCCGCCCGCGCGGGGCCGCCCCCGGGGGGGGCGCCCCCCGGGGCCGGCTCCGCCGCGGGAGCAGGTGTCCGTACGGGCGCCGCGGTGGCGGGCGCCGCGGCGCGGGCGGTGCCGGCGGACGCCGTCACGGCGTCGGCCGGTGTGGGGGGCGCGTCGGCCTGGTCGGCGGCAGCGGCGGCAGCGGCGGCCTGGACCGTGGCGGCGTCCGCCCGGGCCGTGGTGGTGTGGGTGCTCATACCGGGGTCTCCTCCTTCTCCAACTGCTGGGCGCGCGCCACCTCGTCGTGGAGGAGCGTCCAGATCTCATGGCGGTAGCGGGCGAACTCCGGGCTGGAGCGCAGGTCCTCGCCCTGGGCGCCGGGGCCGGCGCCGGTCTCCCGGGCGCCCAGGGAGACCGGGACGACCTCCTTGACCCGGCCCGGACGGGAGGTGATGACGGCCACCCGCTGCCCGAGGTACACGGCCTCCTCGATGCCGTGCGTGATGAACACGACGGTCTTGCCGGTGCGCTGCCAGATCCGGCGCAGTTCGTCCTGGAGCGACTCCCGGGTCTGGGCGTCGAGCGCGGCGAACGGCTCGTCCATCAGCAGCACGTCCGGGTCGTAGGCCAGCGAGCGGGCGATGGCGACCCGCTGCCGCATTCCGCCGGACAGCTCGTGCGGGTGGCGGTCCTCGAAGCCGGAGAGGCCGACGAGGTCCAGGAACTCCCGTGCCCGGTCGGCGCGCTGCCTTCGCGGGACGCCCGTCGCCTCCAGGCCGAACTCGACGTTGCCGAGCGCGGACCGCCAGGGCAGCAGCGCGTACTGCTGGAAGACGATGCCGCGGTCCGGGCCGGGCCCGGTGACGGGTGTGCCGTCGAGCAGGATCCGGCCCGAGGTGGGCCGGGTGAGGCCGCCGAGCAGGTCCAGGAGGGTGGATTTGCCGCAGCCGCTGGGGCCGACGACCACCAGGAACTCGCCCGCCTCGATCTCCAGGTCGATGCCGTCGAGTGCGGTGAACTCCTCGGTCCGGTCCTTCGTCGGGAAGGTCTTCGTCACGGAGTCGAACACGATCTTCGCCATGGCGGCCGCTCAGCCCTTTCCGTATCCGTTGAACTCGTTGGTGTAGAGGTCGCCGGGCTTCAGCTGCCCCTTCTTGATCTCGCCGCGCCCGCCGAGCCAGTCGAGCCAGAGCTGGAACTCCTTGTCGGCGATCCTGCCGCCGGGCTCGGCGACCCCGTACGAGCGCCAGTACTGGAGGGTCGAGGTGTCCTCGTTGCGGCCGCGCTTCTTGACGATCTCCGTCATCCGGGCGATGACCTCCTCGCGCGGGGTGGTGCGGGACCACTCGATGGCCTTGGCCACGCCGGTGGTGAAGGTCCGTACGGTGTCGGGGTTCTCCTTGATGAAGCGCCGGGTCATCACGTACGAGCCGGCGCTGAACGCGCCCAGCAGCTCGAAGTCCTTGAACAGCGGGCGTATCCCGCCGGCCGCCAGGGCCTTGTCGCGCAGGACGCCGCTGAGGACGCCGACCTCGATCTGCTTCTGCCGCAGGGCCTGTTCGGTGTTGACGGGCGGGACGACGAGGGACTCGACCTTGCCCGCGTCCGCCTTGGAGAGACCGTTGCGTTCCAGGTAGATGTCGAGGAGGGCCTGGGCGTGGGCGCCCAGGGTGTTCATGCCGACCTTCTTGCCGATGAGGTCGCGGGCGGACCGGATCGGGCTGTCCTCCAGGACGTAGTAGCCGAGGTAGGTGTCCTTGTCGGAGCCGTAGTAGGAGACGACGGCCTGGATCTGGGCCTTGCTCGCGGCCAGTTTGACGATCGCACCGTTGAAGGCGCCGCCGAAGTGGGTCTGGCCGGTGGCGGCGGACTGGATGTCCTGCGGGCCGCTGATGGTGTTGCCGACCCAGTCGAGGGTGAGGCCCCCGAGGTATCCGAGGTCGGCGGCCAGTTCGGGGAGCGTGACCGTGCCGACCGCGCCCTGGTACTTCAGGGTCGTGACCTGCTTGCCGGACCCGCCGGAGCCGCCGCTGGCGGTGGCCGTGCCGCAGCTCACCGCGGCCGCCGAGATGCCGAGCAGGGCGAGGAACTGGCGTCGGGAGGTGGAGGTGGAGGCGAGTGCTGCGGGCATGGGGTTCCTTGTCCGGGATGCGGTGGGTGGGCCGGGGGCCGCTGTTACGGGGCGGTGGTGGCGAGGGCGGAAGCGGGGGCGGAGGGGGCGACGGCGTGAGCGGAGACGGCGGGGGCGGCCCCGTGGCGCAGGGCCTCGGCGAACTCGTCGACGGCCTGGAAGAGGTCCAGTTCCGCCTCGGGCCGCAGCCGGTCCGGGCCGGACCCGCGTTCGACGGAGGAGTCCAGGACGAACCGTCCGGCGGTGACGTGCCGGGCGCCGAGGGCGGCGAGCACCGGGCGCAGGGCGTAGTCGAGGGTCAGGACATGGGCGAGGCTGCCGCCGGTGGCGATCGGCAGAACCGTTTTGCCGGCCAGCCCGTCCTGCGGGAGCAGATCGAGGAAGGCCTTGAGCAGCCCGGTGTACGAGGCCTTGTAGACCGGGGTCGCGACGACGATCCCGTCGGCCGCGGCGACGGCTTCGAGGGCCCGGCGGATCTCCGGCTCGCCGCGGCGGGCGGACAGGAGGTCGGCGGCGGGCAGCTCCCGGACGGCGAGGTGGGCGGTGTCGAACCCGGCGTGGCCGAGGCGGCGCAGCACGTGGTCGGCGACGACGGCGGTACGGGAGTGCGGGGAGGGGCTGCCGGAAAGGGCGAGCAGGGTGGGCACGGGGCCTCCTTGACCGGAGTGGCGGACGGGGCGGGTGAGGTGGGACGGGCGGGATCGCATGGTCCGGAAGCCCGGAGGTCAGGAGATCCGGAGATCCGGAGAACCGGAGGTCAGGAGGTCAGGAGCCGGCCGAGGCTCCGGACGGGATGCCGAACGACGGGTCCGGGACGGTCTCGGGGCTGATCAGCCGGGACGGGACGCCGTCCGGCCCGACGGGCACGTCGCCGTCCACCGTCACGCGGCGCAGGGTCCGCTCGTGCTCGTCCGAGTCGTCGACGCCGTAGTGCTGGGTGGCCCGGTTGTCCCAGATCGCGACGTCACCGGCCCGCCACTGCCAGCGGACGGTGTTCTCGGGGCTCTCGATGTGCGCCTGGAAGAAGTCGAGGAGGGCGCGGGAGTCCCGCCCGGTGAGGCCCTTGATCCGCTGGACGAAGTTGCCGAGGAGCAGGGTGCGTTCGCCGGTCTCGGGGTGGACGCGCACGACGGGGTGCTCGGTGAGGAAGGCGGTGGAGGTGAACACCTCGCGGTACTGGGCCAGGGCCTCGGGGAGGGCGTCGGGCTTGAGGGCGGCGTAGTCGTACTCGTTGGAGTGCAGGGCGCGCAGGCTGTCGGCGAGGGCGCGCAGCGGGGCGGGGAGGTGGGCGTAGGCGGTGGCGGTGTTGGCCCAGAGGGTGTTTCCGCCGTACGGGGGGACGGTGACGGCGCGCAGGATGGAGAAGGCGGGGTAGGCGGGGACGAAGGTGACGTCGGTGTGCCACTGGTTGGCGCGGGCGCCGTGGTGGGAGTCGATGCCGAGGGCGTAACGGCCGTCGGCGGAGGGCACGGTGGGGTGGGCGACGGGCGTCCCGAGCAGGTGGGCGAAGGCCTCGTGGGAGGCCTCATCGAGGTGGCCCTGGTCGCGGAAGAAGACGACCTTGTGGGCGAGGAGCGCGGCCCGGATCTCCCCGACGACCTCTCCGGGAAGCTCGCCGCCGAGCTGCACGCCCCCGATCTCGGCGCCGATGCGGCCGCCGATCCGGGTGACGACGGTCTGCTGGGTACGGGCGACGGTGCTCATGAAGACTCCTTCGGGTGGGCGGGTACGGCGGAAGGAACGGGCGTACGGGGCCCGGGCCGGATCGGCCGGATGCGGATCGGCCGGATGCGGATCGGCTCGGAACGGGGTGGGTGGGCGGCGGCCGCGTGGGGGTGGCGCGGTGGCATCGGCCGTCCGGCTGTCCGGCCGGTGACCGGGGTGGCGC
>NZ_JBHYVA010000543.1:0-5931 GCF_042750055.1 Streptomyces sp. NPDC059456 | reverse complement strand
ACGTCTCGGGGGGGCGGGGCGACGAGCGACCCATGGGTGCTTCGACTGTCCCGACTGCGGCCCCGGTGCGGCTCGACGACGCCGCGTACCACGAGCTGGCGCGTTCCTTCCGGGGGAGCCTGGTGCGGGCCGGGGACGCCCCGTACGAGGAGCGCCGGCGGATCTGGAACGGTGCGATCGACCGGCATCCCGCCCTGATCGCGCCCTGTACCGGTTCGGCCGATGTGGTGGCGGCGCTGAAGTGGGCGGTGGAGACGGGTGCGCCGGTCGCGGTGCGCAGCGGCGGGCACAGCTTCCCCGGGCATTCGGTGTGCGACGGCGGCGTGGTGATCGACCTGTCGGCGATGCGGGAGGTCCGGGTGGACCCGGAGGCCCGTACCGTCCGGGTCCAGGCGGGGGTGCTGCTGGGCGAGCTGGACGCGGCGACGCAGCCGTTCGGGCTGGCGGTGCCGTCGGGGATCGTGACGCACACGGGGGTCGCGGGGCTGACGCTGGGCGGCGGGATCGGCTGGCTGAGCCGCAAGTACGGGCTGAGCGTGGACCAGCTGCTGTCGGTGGACCTGGTCACGGCGGCCGGGGAGCGGCTCACGGCGAGCGCGGTGCACGAGCCGGAGCTGTTCTGGGGGATGCGCGGGGCGGGCGGGAACTTCGGGATCGTCACGGAGTTCACGTTCCGGCTGAACCCGGTGGGCCCGACGGTGCTCGCGGGGCCGGTGATGTGGCCGGTGGAGGAATCGGCGGGGGTGATGCGGTTCTACCGGGACTGGATCACGGGCGTCCCGGACGAGCTGACGACGATCGTCGTGCACCGCAAGGCCCCGCCGGCGGCGGCGATCCCGGCGGAGCTGCACGGCAGGCCGGTGGTGATGGTGATCGCCTGCTGGGCGGGTGAGATGGCGGCGGGCGAGGACGTGATGCGGCCGCTGCGGGAGTTCGGGCGGCCGCTGCTGGACCTGTGCCGGCCGAAGCCGTACCTGGCGCACCAGGCGATGTTCGACGCGTCGTTCCCGCACGGGTGGTGGTACTACTTCCGGGGCTGCGGCCTGGACCGGCTCGCCGACGGGGTCGTGGAGACGATGGCGCGGTACGCGGGGCGGATCGTCTCCCCGCAGAGCGGTTTCCCGCTGTTCCAGCTGGGCGGCGCGGTCGCCCGGGTCGGCGAGGACGACACGGCGGCGGGCGGGCGCGGGCTGGGCCACATGCTCAACATCAACGGGATCCGGGACACCTCCGAGGGCTTCGCCGGGGAGTGCGCGTGGGTCCGGGAGTTCTGGTCGGCGCTGGAGCCGTACCACGCGGGCGTGTACGTGAACTTCCTGATGGACGAGGGCGAGCAGCGGATCCGGCAGGCGTACGGCTCGCGGGAGCGGAAGCTGGACCGGCTGCGGGCGCTGAAGGCCGAGTGGGATCCGGGGAACGTGTTCCGGCTCAACCAGAACATCCCGCCGGCGTGACCGGGGAGACGGGTTCCGGCCCGCGACCGGTTCCGGCGCGGCTACGGGCAGGTGCGGGGCGCCTTGGCCACGCTGGGGGGTGAGAGCAGGGGCCACCACCGAGCCGGAGGCACAGATGAGCCAGCCGCACCCGATGAACCCGGTCGACCAGCCGCATCCGGTCGACCAGCCGCATCCGGGGGAGCACGCCGTGTGCGTCCCGTTCACGGTCGCCGAGACCGACGGACTGCAGGACGTGCTGCACGCGGTCGTCGCCGACGGGGCCACCCCGGGAGGCGTCGTCGTGTGCGGTACGGCGGCCGGGGCACGTGCCGTGCTGTCGGCCGGGGTCGTCTCCCCGTTCACCGGTCCGGCCGCCCCGGACGAGAACACCGTCTACGACATCGCGTCCCTGACGAAGGTCACCGCGACCTGGCCGCTCGTGGGCCGTGCCGTCGATGCGGGCCTGCTCGCGCTCGACCGTCCCGTGCGGGAGTTCCTGCCGGCCATGGACGGGACGATGCCCAGTGCGGAGGCCACCGTGCGCCAGCTGCTCTCGCACACCGGCGGCCTGCGGGCCGCCACCCGGCTCGACCTGTACGACCTGACCGCGCGCCCGCTGCACGAGCTGATCTGCCGGGAGCTCATGGAGAACCTGCCGGGCACCCACCGCTACGTCAACCGCGGCTACATCCTGCTGGGCCTGGCCCTCGCCCATGTCCACGGCCGGCCGCTGGACGAACTCGCCTCCGGCCTGTGGGCGGAGCTGGGCATGGCCGGTACCGCGTACGGGCCGGTGGCGCAGGAGCCCCGCGTCGCGCCGACCGAGCACCAGGCCGGGCACGACCGGGTCTGGGGTGTCGTCCACGACGAGAACGCGGCGATCATGGGCGGTGTCGCCGGGCACGCCGGGGTCTTCGCGCCGGCCGCCGACCTCGCCACGTACGCCGAGCGGCTGCTCGGCGGGCGCGGGAGCGCGCTCGGCCGGTGGTTCGACGAGAGCCTCGTCCCCCGGGCGGAGATCGAGCCCGGCCTGCAGCGCGGCCTGGGCTGGATCGTGGGGGCCGGCGGGACGGTGGCCCACCACCACGGGTTCACCGGTACGAGTCTGTTCCTCGCTCCCGCCGCCGGCCGGTACGTGGTCATCGTGACGAACGCCGTCCACAACGGCGCCGCTTCGCGCATCCGGATCGCGCCGTTGCGCGAGCGGGCCCTCAAGACGCTCACCGCCTCGGCCGGCTGAGGCCCCGGACCGCCGGTCAGGCCGCCGGTCAGGCCGCCGGTCCGCGCCGCCGGTCCGCGCCGCGGGGCAGGACCGCCGGTCCGGGCAGCGGGCCAGGGGCAGCGGTCAGGCCCGTCGGGGCCTCGGGCCCGTCAGGGCCAGACGAGGCAGTACGGCTGGTGTCCCGCCTCGTGCAGCCGGTGGCTGAAGTCCTGCCATTCGTGGAGCAGCTGGTAGACGTTGAAGGCGTCGCGCGGGCCGCCGCGGTCGGGGACCGTGGACCAGATGAACGCCGCGGCGCCGACCGACTCCTCGCCGATGCCGCGCAGCGGGTCGACGACCGTCATCGGCAGTTTGACCACCGCGTAGTCGGGGTGGAGGACGACCAGCTCCAGCGGGGGCACCTTGTGCAGGGGTATCCCCTCGATGCCGGTCAGGACCATCGCGGCCACCGTCTCCGGCTTGATCTTGGTGAACAGGCCGCCCATGCCGAGCTCGTCGCCGCCGAGTTCCTCCGGCCGCATCGTGACCGGGACCCGGGCGGCCGTCGCGCCGTCGGGCGCGCCGAAGTACTTGTACGTCACGCCCATGCCGCGGCCCTTGGGCAGGCCGTCGTCGTCGGGGGACTCCAGCGGCCCTGGCACCGGATCGGCCGCGTCCGCGGCCCGGCGCCGGTGCTTGCCCCGTCGGCGGGCTTCGCGGGCCTCGCGGGCGCGCTGCGGGTCGAGGCCGTCCGTACCCTCGCCCGGTCCACCACCGCGTTGCATATCTCCACCCGACTGGTCTTGCCTGCCCCGGCCCCGCGGCCCCCGCCACGCAGCCTGATCATCATGGCAGTGACCTCCCCCGGGGCGGCGCGGTGAAACGCCCGTCCGCAAGTCAGTCGCGGCCTGATGAGACCATGGCTGGTGTGAGCTACCCGTACCCGTATGAAGCCAAAGTCTCGCAGACTCTCTTTGACCGCGCGTCCCTCGTGACGCCTGGCGGCGTGAACTCTCCCGTGCGGGCCTTCCGCGCGGTGGGTGGAACGCCCAGGTTCATGGTGTCCGGTACCGGTCCGTACCTGACCGATGCCGACGGTCGCGAGTACGTCGACCTGGTCTGCTCGTGGGGACCGATGATTCTCGGCCACGCCCACCCGGCCGTGGTGGAGGCCATCCAGGCCGCCGTCGCCCGCGGCACCTCCTTCGGTACGCCCGGTGAGGGCGAGGTCGCGCTGGCCGAGGAGATCGTCGCGCGCATCGAACCCGTCGAGCAGGTGCGTCTGGTGTCTTCGGGCACCGAGGCGACCATGTCGGCGATCCGGCTGGCGCGCGGCTTCACGGGCCGGGCCAAGGTCGTGAAGTTCGCGGGCTGCTATCACGGCCACGTGGACGCGCTGCTCGCCGCCGCCGGTTCCGGTTTGGCAACCTTCGCGCTTCCGGACACGCCCGGGGTGACCGGTGCGCAGGCCGGCGACACGATCGTGCTGCCGTACAACGACCTCGAAGCGGTGCGGGCGGCGTTCGCGGCGCACCCGGGTGAGATCGCGTGCGTGATCACGGAGGCCGCGCCCGGCAACATGGGTGTGGTGACCCCGGCCCCCGGCTTCAACCAGGGGCTCGCGGACGTGTGCCGGGAGAACGGCGCGCTGTACATCTCCGACGAGGTCATGACGGGTTTCCGCACCTCGCGCGCCGGCTGGTACGGCGTCGACGGGGTCAAGCCGGACCTGATGACGTTCGGGAAGGTCATGGGCGGCGGCTTCCCGGCCGCGGCGTTCGGCGGCCGCGCCGACGTGATGGGGTACCTGGCCCCGGCCGGCCCGGTGTACCAGGCGGGCACGCTCTCCGGGAACCCGGTCGCGACGGCGGCCGGCCTCGCGCAGCTGCGGCTGCTGGACGCGGCCGCGTACGAGAAGGTCGACGCGGTCTCCGCGCAGATCCAGGGCCTGGTCACGGACGCGCTCGCCAAGGAGGGCGTCGCGCACCGGCTGCAGACCGCGTCCAACATGTTCTCCGTCTTCTTCACCGAGGACGAGGTCAGGAACTACGACGACGCCAAGAAGCAGGAGTCCTTCCGCTTCAACGGCTTCTTCCACTCGATGCTGTCGCAGGGCGTCTACCTGCCGCCGTCGGCGTTCGAGTCGTGGTTCGTGTCCACCGCCCACGACGAGCAGGCGGTCGAGCGGATCGCGGCCGCGCTGCCCGCTGCCGCCCGCGCCGCCGCGCAGGCCACCCCGGAGGCCACCGCATGAGCGAGATCACCGTCGTCCACCTGATGCGCCACGGTGAGGTGCACAACCCGGACGGGGTCCTGTACGGGCGCCGTGCCGGTTACCACCTCTCCGAGCTGGGCCGTGAGATGGCCGAGCGCGTCGCGGACCACCTGCAGAACCGTGACATCACGTACGTGGTCTCCTCCCCGCTGGAGCGGGCGCAGGAGACGGCGGCGCCGGTCGCCAAGAGCCACGGCCTGGTCGTGGCGAGCGACGCGCGGCTGCTGGAGGCCGAGAACGTCTTCGAGGGCAAGACCTTCGGTGTCGGGGACGGGGCGCTGCGCAAGCCGGCGAACTGGAAGCACCTGACGAACCCGTTCAAGCCGTCGTGGGGCGAGCCGTACGTGGAGCAGGTCGTACGGATGACGAGTGCGATCGAGGCGGCGCGCGACGCGGCCCGCGGGCACGAGGCGGTGGCGGTCAGCCACCAGCTGCCGATCTGGATCGTGCGCAGCTTCGCGGAGAAGCGCCGGCTGTGGCACGACCCGCGGCGCCGGCAGTGCACGCTGGCCTCGCTGACGTCGTTCACGTACGACGGGGACCGGCTGGTGTCGGTGGGCTACAGCGAGCCGGCCCGGGATCTGGTCCCGGCCCACCTCCTCGCGGGAGCGAAGCCGGTGAAGGGCAAGTCGAAGGCGTTCGGCGCCTAAAAAGTCGTACAAGTCGTACGGGTTGTCCCGCGTTGCCCCTCGACTTCACTGAAAAGTCCGTTTATGTGACTATTCATGAGCGAAGCGACGCGTGACTTCACCCGACACTTCACCCGCAGGGGGCTGCTCGGGCTCGGCGCCGCGGCCGTCGCGGTGGCCGCCGGGGTCACCGGCTGCGGCGGCCGCCCGTCCGGCCCGGGCCGGCCCGGGCCCGGCGGTCCCCGCGGCAGCGGCGGGCGCCCGCCGGCCGCGGGCCCCCCCCCCGGCGGGCGGCCGCACCGCTGTGGGGGCCCGGCGGGGCGGGGGATGTGACCCCCGGGGCGGCCACCCCGGCGCCCGCGGGCGCGCCCGCGGGACCCCGCGGGGGCT
>NZ_JBHYVA010000542.1:0-5943 GCF_042750055.1 Streptomyces sp. NPDC059456 | reverse complement strand
GCCCCCCGGGGGGGGCGCGCCGGCCCGGGCTCGGGAGCCGTGACCACGATCTCCGTACTGGACGGCGGCCGGATCGGCAGGCCGGACGACTTCCGGACCCTCATGGCCGAAGCCGTCAACGGGCCCGGGGGCTGCCTCGGCCGCAGTCTCGGCAGCTTCACCGACTGCCTGCGGGGCGGTTTCGGGACCCCCGACGACGGAGGTTCCGTGGTCGAGCGGCGCGACCACGAGCTGTCCCGCCGGGCCCTCGGCCACCCCGAGACGGCCCGCCGCCCGGAGGGCGTGCTCGCGCGCTGCCGTCCGACGAACCGCGAGCGCGTGGCCGAGGAGCTCGCGCAGGCGCGCAGCGGCCGCGGCCCCACCCTGTTCGACGTCCTGGCGGAGATCATCGAGGACCAGCCCCCGGGCCTCCGCCCGCGCCGGCCCCGGGGGCTGACCTACCCATTCGCCCGTAGGGGTGGACGACTGGCAAGATGGGGTGTATCTGCCCACCCAACGATCTGCCGGACGGTTTCTCTTGGCTGAGTTCATCTACACCATGCGCAAGACGCGCAAGGCGCACGGCGACAAGGTGATTCTGGATGACGTCTTCCTGAACTTCCTGCCCGGCGCGAAGATCGGCGTGGTCGGCCCGAACGGCGCCGGCAAGTCCACCGTCCTGAAGATCATGGCCGGCATCGAGCAGCCGTCCAACGGTGACGCGTTCCTGTCGCCCGGGTACTCCGTCGGCATCCTCATGCAGGAGCCCAAGCTCGACGAGTCCAAGACCGTCCTGGAGAACGTCGAGGACGGCGTCGGCGAGATCAAGACCAAGCTCAACCGGTTCAACGCGATCGCCGAGGAAATGGCGACGAACTACACCGACGAGCTGATGGAGGAGATGGGCAAGCTCCAGGACGACCTGGACCACGCCAACGCGTGGGACCTCGACGCCCAGCTGGAGCAGGCCATGGACGCGCTGGGCTGCCCGCCCGGCGACTGGCCGGTCACCAACCTCTCCGGTGGTGAGAAGCGTCGCGTCGCCCTCTGCAAGCTGCTGCTGGAGGCCCCCGACCTGCTGCTCCTCGACGAGCCCACCAACCACCTCGACGCCGAGTCCGTGAACTGGCTGGAGCAGCACCTGGCCCAGTACAAGGGCGCCGTCGTGGCGGTCACCCACGACCGCTACTTCCTCGACAACGTCGCCGAGTGGATCCTGGAGCTCGACCGCGGCCGCGCCCACCCCTACGAGGGCAACTACTCCACCTACCTGGAGAAGAAGGCCGAGCGCCTCAAGGTCGAGGGCAAGAAGGACGAGAAGCGCGCCAAGCGCCTCAAGGAAGAGCTGGAGTGGGTCCGCTCCAACGCCAAGGGCCGCCAGGCCAAGTCCAAGGCCCGCCTCGCCCGCTACGAGGAGATGGCGGCCGAGGCCGACAAGATGCGCAAGCTGGACTTCGAGGAGATCCAGATCCCGCCGGGCCCGCGTCTGGGCTCGATCGTGGTCGAGGTCAACAACCTCTCGAAGGCCTTCGGTGACAAGGTCCTCATCGACGACCTGTCGTTCACGCTGCCGCGCAACGGCATCGTCGGCATCATCGGCCCGAACGGCGCCGGCAAGACCACGCTCTTCAAGATGATCCAGGGCCTGGAGAAGCCGGACTCCGGCGAGATCAAGGTCGGCGAGACCGTCAAGATCTCGTACGTCGACCAGGGCCGCGCCAACATCGACCCCAAGAAGACCCTCTGGGCGGTCGTGTCGGACGAGCTGGACTACATCAACGTCGGCAACGTCGAGATGCCGTCCCGCGCGTACGTCAGCGCCTTCGGCTTCAAGGGCCCGGACCAGCAGAAGCCGGCCGGCGTGCTCTCCGGTGGTGAGCGCAACCGCCTGAACCTCGCGCTCACCCTGAAGCAGGGCGGCAACCTGCTGCTCCTCGACGAGCCCACCAACGACCTCGACGTCGAGACCCTGGGCTCCCTGGAGAACGCGCTGCTGGAGTTCCCCGGTGCGGCCGTGGTCGTCTCCCACGACCGCTGGTTCCTGGACCGCGTCGCCACGCACATCCTGGCGTACGAGGGCGACTCGAAGTGGTTCTGGTTCGAGGGCAACTTCGAGTCCTACGAGAAGAACAAGATCGAGCGGCTCGGCCCGGACGCCACCCGTCCGCACCGTGCCACGTACAAGAAGCTCACCCGAGGCTGAGGCTGCGACCTTCATCATGGCCAGACATCACTACCGGTGCCCGCTGCGCTGGTCGGACATGGATTCCTTCGGCCACGTGAACAACGTGGTCTTCCTCCGCTACCTGGAGGAGGCGAGGATCGACTTCATGTTCCGGCTGGCGCCGGGGGAGGGCAGTGACTCCTTCACGGGCGGGTCCGTCGTGGCCCGCCACGAGATCGACTACAAGCTGCCCCTCGTGCACCGTCACGAGCCCGTCCTGATCGAGTCCTGGGTGACCCGGATCGGTGCCGCGTCGCTGACCATCGGCTACGAGGTCAAGGACGAGGCGACCGAGGACGCACCGGAGAAGGTCTACGTACGGGCCTCGACCGTGGTCGTGCCGTACAACCTCGCCGAGGGGCGGCCCCGCCGCATCTCGGCCGAGGAGCGGCACTTCCTGGAGAAGTACCTCGACGAGCCCGCGGGCTCGCGCCCGGAAGGCCGCATCGCCGCATGACCGAACGGCTGTGCCTCGCCGACTCCGGGGAGGCGGCGGATCTCGCCGCCTTCCTGGGCCGGCTGCTGCACTACGACCGGGCCGCCGCCGTCCGCCTCCAGGCGGGTGGCGGCGCGGTCGCCGTCTTCGGGCGGCCGGCGTCCTTCGAGGTGCTGGCCATCCGCACGGTGCGCCTCGCCGTACCCGTGTCCGGGCCGCTGGACGTGACCGTGTCCGCCGGCGAGCTGCTGGAATCCGTCGACGAGGCCGCCGCGAGCGCCGTCGTCCCCGGGCCGGTCACCGGCCCGCCCTGGACCGGGGTGCTCCCGCCCCGCGGCGGCTGGCAGCAGCTGCCCGGGCTGCCCGGCCCCGAGCAGGTACGGGCCGCGGTGAGCGCGTCCGTCGCCGAGTTCCGGGCCCGTGACGAGGCCCTGCCCCCGCAGCACCGGACCCGGTCCGAGCGGGACCGCATCGGCCGCGAGATCTGGTCCCGGACCCTCGGCGACACCGAACTCCCGCTGCGCGCCGTGCACGCCGCGCAGTCCCTGGGCTTCCTGCGGCCCGTCCGGTCGGCCGTCACCAGCGGCGCCGGCGCACCCGACGCCCCCGCATCCGACGCCCCCGCCCCCGTGGCCCTGCTCGCCTCCGGGAGCTGGCTGCGGCTGCGCACCCCGTACGGCTCGGTCGCGATGCGCCGCCCCGGCGGCGCCGGCGGCCTGGGCGCCCTCCAGGTCCGGCCGCTCTAGCCCCCGGCGGGCCCGGCCTCCGGCCGGTCCATCCTCCGGCCGGTCCATCCTCCGGCCGGTCCATCCTCCGGCCGGCCCGGCTTCCGGCGGGCCCGGCCTCGGGCGGGTCTGCACTCCGGCCGGTCCGGCATTCCGCCCGGCCGGTCCGGCTCGGTATTCCGCGCCGGATTCCGCATACGGGCGTGCGGTCCCGCTACCCCGCGGTGTTGATCATCGAGGCGGCGGCGTACGTCAGGTACCGCCACAGCTGCGCCTCGTGCTCGGGCGACAGGCCCAGCTCGTCCACCGCCACGCGCATGTGCCCCAGCCACGCGTCGTGCGCCGCGGCGTCCACCTGGAACGGGGCGTGCCGCATCCGCAGGCGCGGGTGCCCGCGGTTCTCGCTGTACGTGTTCGGGCCGCCCCAGTACTGCATGAGGAACAGGGCGAACCGCTCCTCGGCGGGCCCGAGGTCCTCCTCCGGGTACATCGGGCGCAGCAGCGGGTCCTCCGCGACCCCCTGGTAGAAGCGCCGCACCAGGCGGCGGAACGTCTCCTCGCCGCCCACCTGCTCGTAAAACGTCTGCTCCTGAAGCGTGCCCCGCGGAATCTCATTCACCCGACCATCGTCTCAGACGCCCGGACGGAGGACCGGGGACTTAGGACCACCCCCGGACCCCCGCTCGCCTCCGGCGCGCGTCGGCAGGACAGTGGAGCCATGGGTGCACATCCGGGACACTCCACGCGTAGTACCCACCCCCCGCACGCCGCGGAGGGCGAGCCGCGGGACCTGCGGGACGCCGCCCACGCCGCGCAGGTGCGGGAGCTGACCGCCGCCGGGGTGCTGGAGGACCCCGCCTGGCGGGCGGCCTTCGCGGCGGTGCCCCGGCACGTCTTCGTCCCGTACTTCTTCACCGGCCGCGGCGCCGGCCACGAACGGCTGTGGGGCGAGGACCCGGACCCGGCCCGCCGGGCCCGCTGGCTGCGCGGGGTCTACACGGACGCCCCGCTCGCGACCCGGCTGCGCGACGGCGAGCTGGTCTCCTCCAGCAGCCAGCCGTCCCTGATGGCGAAGATGCTGGAGGCCCTGGACGTCCGCGACGGGGACGACGTGCTGGAGATCGGCGCCGGCACCGGCTACACCGCCGCGCTGCTGTGCCACCGGCTCGGCGACGAGCACGTCACCACCGTCGACCTGGACGAGGAGATCACCGAGTCCGCGCGGGCGCACCTGGCCCGGCTCGGCCTCCGGCCGACGGTGGTCACCGGGGACGGCGCGCGCGGCTGCCCCGCCCGGGCCCCCTTCGACCGGATCCTGGTGACCTGCACGCTGCCGCGCGTCCCGCACGCCTGGCTCGGCCAGTGCCGGCCCGGGGCGCGGATCCTGGCTCCGCTGTCGACCGGGCTGATCGCGCTGCGCGTCCAGGACGCCGACCTCGCGGAGGGCCGCTTCCTGCACACCCCGGCGTACTTCGTCCCGCTGCGCGGTGCCACGGCCTCGCCGGCCGCGCCCGGGCTGCCGTACGGGCTCCCGTACGAGCTGGTGGAGAACGAGCGCTTCCAGTTCATGCTCGTGCTGACCGCGGGCGCACTGCATCCGCGCGAGGCCCTGGACCTGTGGCGCGGCGAGGGCCGGCCCGGCCGCGAGCGGTTCGGGGTGACGGTCAGCGCGGAGGGGCAGTGGGCCTGGCTCGACGACCCCCAGGGTCCCTACGCATGGCCCCTGGGGGAATAGCGGAGCGGGCCGGGATCAGCTCCGGCGGATGGTGATCGTGGTCCAGGCGCCCACGTGGACCCGGTCGCCGTCGGAGAGCGGGACGGGGACGTAGGGCTGGATCGGCTCCTCGCCGCCGTTGATCGTGGTGCCGTTGGTGGAGTTCTGGTCCACCACCGCCCAGCTGAGGTCGGGCTGCTGGACGAGCACCGCGTGCTGGTGGGAGACGCCCGGGTCCTCCGGGGGCACCGACAGGTCGATGTCCGGGGACTCGCCCGTGGAGGCGCGGCGGCGGCCGATGGTGATCTGGCCGCCGGAGAGCGGAAGGTGCTGCTCCGGGGAGTACGCGGGCAGGTTGAGCGCGGCCGCCTCGGGGCCGCTGCGCTGCATCATCGCCATGAAGTACGAGCGGTCGGGTCCGATCGTCGCGCTCCAGGCGCCGGTGCTCTGGGGCGGGAACGACTGCGGGGGCACGTGCTGCTGCTGCGCCTGGTGAGCCGGCTGCGGCTGCTGGTACTCGGGCTGCTGCTGGTACTCGGCCTGCTGGTAGTCGGGCTGCCGGTACTGCTGCGGGGCCGGGGCCGGGGCGTGGGCCTGGACCTGCTGCGGCTGCTCGTGCGCCGGCGGCGGCAGCAGCCAGTCGTCCTCGCGCTGCAGCGGCTCGGCCGGCCGGTTGACCCGGGACGGCCGGGAGCCCTGGTAGTCGAAGTGGTCCTGGGCGAAGGGCGCCGGCGCGGGAGCCGGCGGCGCGGGCGGCGGCGGGGGCGCCGCCCCGCCCCCCCCCGCGCCCGCCCCCCCCCCCCCCCGCACCACCGGCAAGATCGTCCTGACGGTCGCGTCACGGCCGGACGGCCGGGTCCGGGAG
>NZ_JBHYVA010000541.1:4089-5947 GCF_042750055.1 Streptomyces sp. NPDC059456 | reverse complement strand
GCCACCACCTTCGTCCTGCTCCAGCAGCTGCTCGCCGACCCGGGTGTCGGCGTGCCGGTCGTGGCCTGCGGCGGGATCGGCCCGGGTATCGAGGGGCGCGGACCTTTTTCGTACGGGGCTACGCTTCCGCACACCTGATCTATCTCGTATGGTGGAAGTGTCTTTCCGAAATTTGTAGCTGGTTACCTTGTACCGGCTGGTAGGTGGGACGATCGGACAACAGGTCCTGCCGCGCCCGGCGTGCAGCGGGGCCCTGTGCGTACAAAAAACCAGGGACAGAAGAGGAACACGGCCATGGCAACGGCGCCCAGCGTCTCGTACTCGATGACGGTCCGCCTGGAAGTGCCCGCGAGCGGAACCGCGGTCTCCCAGCTCACCACCGCCGTGGAGTCTTCCGGTGGGTCGGTCACCGGCCTCGACGTGACCGCCTCCGGCCACGAGAAGCTCCGCATCGACGTCACCATCGCCGCGACCTCCACCGCGCACGCCGACGAGATCGTCGGCAAGCTCCGGGGGATCGAAGGCGTCAGCCTCGGCAAGGTCTCCGACCGAACCTTCCTGATGCACCTCGGCGGCAAGATCGAGATGGCGTCCAAGCACCCCATCCGCAACCGCGACGACCTCTCGATGATCTACACCCCGGGTGTCGCCCGCGTGTGCATGGCCATCGCCGAGAACCCCGAGGACGCGCGCCGCCTCACCATCAAGCGCAACTCCGTCGCAGTCGTGACGGACGGCTCCGCCGTCCTGGGCCTCGGCAACATCGGCCCGATGGCCGCGCTGCCCGTCATGGAGGGCAAGGCCGCCCTCTTCAAGCGCTTCGCCGGCATCGACGCCTGGCCGATCTGCCTCGACACCCAGGACTCCGACGAGATCGTCGCCATCGTCAAGGCCATCGCCCCGGGCTTCGCCGGCATCAACCTCGAGGACATCTCCGCACCGCGCTGCTTCGAGATCGAGGCCCGGCTGCGGGAGGCCCTCGACATCCCCGTCTTCCACGACGACCAGCACGGCACCGCCATCGTCGTCCTCGCCGCCCTCACCAACGCACTTCGCGTGGTGGGCAAGGCAGTTGGCGACGTCAAGGTCGTCATGTCGGGCGCCGGCGCGGCCGGTACGGCCATCCTCAAGCTGCTCCTCGCGGCCGGCGTGAAGAACGTCGTCAGCGCCGACATCCACGGTGTCGTGCACGCGGGCCGCCCCGACCTGGTCGACGCCGCCGCCGACTCCCCGCTGCGCTGGATCGCCGACAACACCAACCCCGAGGGCTACACGGGCACTCTGAAGGAGGCCGTCGTCGGCGCCGACGTCTTCATCGGCGTCTCGGCCCCCAACGTGCTCTCCGGCGAGGACGTCGCCGCCATGGCGGAAGGCGCGATCGTGTTCGCGCTCGCGAACCCGGACCCCGAGGTGGACCCGGCCGTCGCCCGTCAGACCGCCGCCGTCGTGGCCACCGGCCGCTCCGACTTCCCGAACCAGATCAACAACGTGCTGGTCTTCCCGGGTGTCTTCCGCGGCCTGCTGGACGCCCAGTCCCGCACGGTGAACACGGACATGATGCTGGCCGCCGCGACCGCGCTCGCGGACGTCGTCGGCGAGGACGAGCTCAACGCCAACTACATCATCCCGTCGGTCTTCAACGACAAGGTGGCCGGCGCGGTCGCCGGAGCCGTCCGCAAGGCCGCTTCGGCGATCTGACGCACGGTCCGTCCGGAGCGGGGTCCGGCGCGGCGCCCGCACGGGGCCGCGGCGGGGCCCCCCCCCGCGGGGGGGGGGGGGGGGCCGCGGCGGGGGGGGGCGCCCGCCCCGCGTCACCCGCGCCCCGGGGCGGGGTGGTCGGGCGCGGCGGCGCGCGGGT
>NZ_JBHYVA010000541.1:0-4079 GCF_042750055.1 Streptomyces sp. NPDC059456 | reverse complement strand
GGGGGCGGCGGGGGGCGCCCCCCCCCGGGCCCCCCCCCCCACCCCGCACCCGGTGGTGGCGCGGGCTCCGGCGGCCCTGTGACGGCCCTCACGGCTTGCCCGTCCCGGCGCGTCGCGAGATGCGGGCCCGGCGGGCCGCCTCTAGGGTTGCGGGGATGCCCGCGAGGTCCGCGGTCCGCATCCACCAAGTGCGGACGGAGCGTCACCGCGGCGTGACTGTGGCGCTTTTCGTGTGACCCTGGCGGGTGCCGGATTGGCTTTCCCGCCGCTGGTGGGGGCAGGATGCGTAACCGGGCGAGAGGGTCTGACGTTCAGACCCGGGTCCGGGGACTGTCCGAGGGCCCTGGCAGCATCGGCTTCGATCTCACGCCTCTAAGGCAAGTTGAACACGGGAGTACAACATGAACCGCAGTGAGCTGGTGGCCGCTCTGTCCGAGCGCGCCGAGGTGACCCGCAAGGACGCCGACGCCGTTCTGGCCGCGCTCGCCGAGACCGTCGGCGAGATCGTCGCCAAGGGCGACGAGAAGGTCACCATCCCCGGCTTCCTGACCTTCGAGCGCACCCACCGTGCCGCTCGCACCGCGCGCAACCCGCAGACCGGCGACCCCATCCAGATCCCGGCCGGCTACAGCGTGAAGGTCTCCGCGGGCTCCAAGCTCAAGGAAGCCGCCAAGGGCAAGTAAGTCCTGCCCGAACCGGGGCCCGTACGGGCCTTCGGAGCGGCGGAGCAGTACGCAGTACTGGCGAAGGGCGGCCATTCCCGGGCGGGAAGGCCGCCCTTCGGCCTGTCCGGGGTCCCGGAGCCCCCGCGGGCCCGTCGGGGCCGCCCACGCCGTCGAGCGGCCCCGTACGGGCCTGGTGGGCCCCGTACGGCCGTTGGCGGACCGCCCCCCCGGCCCGGCGGGCCGGGTACGGGCGGTCGAGCGGCCGCGTACGGGCCCGGTGGGCCGAGTACGGGCCCGCCGGGCCGGGTTGCGGGCTCGCCGGGCCGGTTGAGGGTGCGCGTACGGGCCCGGTGGGCCGGGTACGGGCCGTTCGACGGCGGGTACGGGCGGTGGGTGCATGCGAAAGCCCCCCGGGCCCTGGTGGGGGCCCGGGGGGCTTGCGTGTGGCCGTCGGGCGGCCCCACGGGCGTCAGACGAGGTCGCCGCCCGGGAGTTCGACCTTCGCTCCCAGCTCCACGAGCTTCTCCATGAAGTTCTCGTAGCCGCGGTTGATGAGGTCGATGCCGTGGACCCGCGAGGTGCCCTCGGCCGCCAGCGCCGCGATCAGGTACGAGAACCCGCCGCGCAGGTCGGGGATGACCAGGTCGGCGCCCTGCAGCTTGGTCGGGCCGGAGACGACCGCCGAGTGCAGGAAGTTGCGCTGCCCGAACCGGCAGGCGCTGCCGCCCAGGCACTCCCGGTACAGCTGGATGTGTGCACCCATCTGGTTGAGCGCCGAGGTGAATCCCAGCCGGGACTCGTACACCGTCTCGTGGACGATCGACAGGCCCGCGGCCTGCGTCAGGGCGACCACCAGCGGCTGCTGCCAGTCCGTCTGGAAGCCCGGGTGCACGTCCGTTTCGAGCGCGATCGCGTTCAGCGGGCCGCCCGGGTGCCAGAAGCGGATGCCCTCGTCGTCGATCTCGAACGCGCCGCCGACCCTGCGGAACGTGTTCAGGAAGGTCATCATCGAGCGCTGCTGCGCCCCGCGGACGTAGATGTTGCCGCCGGTCGCCAGCGCCGCGGAGGCCCAGGAGGCGGCTTCCAGGCGGTCCGGGAGCGCCTTGTGGTTGTAGCCGCCGAGACGGTCGACACCGGTGATCCGGATCGTCCGGTCGGTGTCCATGGAGATGATGGCGCCCATCTTCTGCAGGACGCAGATGAGGTCCTCGATCTCCGGCTCCACCGCGGCGTTGCTGAGCTCGGTGACGCCCTCGGCCAGGACGGCCGTCAGGAGCACCTGTTCGGTCGAGCCGACCGAGGGGTAGGGCAGGCGGATCTTGCAGCCGCGGAGGCGCTGCGGGGCCTCCAGGTACTGGCCGCCCTCCCGCTTCTCGATGGTCGCGCCGAACTGGCGGAGCACGTCGAAGTGGAAGTCGATCGGCCGGCCGCCGATGTCGCAGCCGCCGAGGCCCGGGATGAAGGCGTGGCCCAGGCGGTGCAGCAGCGGTCCGCAGAACAGGATCGGGATGCGCGACGAACCCGCGTGCGCGTCGATGTCGGCGACGTTCGCGCTCTCGACGTGGGTCGGGTCGAGCACGAGCTCGCCCGGCTCCTCGCCGGGGCGGACGGTCACCCCGTGCAGCTGGAGCAGCCCGCGCACGACCCTGACGTCGCGGATGTCGGGAACGTTGCGGAGCCGACTGGGTCCGCTGCCGAGCAGAGCGGCGACCATGGCCTTGGGCACGAGGTTCTTCGCACCGCGGACACGGATCTCGCCCTCAAGCGGGGTACCGCCATGGACAAGCAATACGTCGTCTCTGTCTGTGCCGGTCATGAATCTCGCGTTCCGGAGAGGGGCTCCCCCGGCGAAGCCAGAGGAGGGTGGGCAGGGGGCCAGGGAAAAGGGTAAGGGGCACGACCCCCTTGTTCGTAAGGCCGACGCGGCCGGAGAACGGTCATGAATCGGCCACAACACCCACCGTGCCCGCCCCATGGCGGAGCGTCGCATTCCGCCTGCCCGGGGGGTCACGCGCTCCTCCCTGCTGCGGTGCGCCCGCAACCGCGTGCGATCCGATGCCGTTCCCCGCTCCCCCTGAAGGGCGAATATGCGGGATCATGTCGGCATGACCGAGGTGTCCTCCCTCACAGGGCGGCTGCTCGTGGCCACCCCCGCCCTCGCGGATCCGAACTTCGACCGCGCGGTGGTGCTGCTGCTCGACCACGACGAGCAGGGCTCCCTCGGCGTGGTCCTGAACCGGCCCACCCCCGTCGGCGTCGGCGACGTCCTGCTGCCCTGGGCGACCCTGGCCGGCGATCCCGGGGTCGTCTTCCAGGGCGGCCCGGTCGGGCTGGACTCGGCCCTCGGCGTGGCGGTCATCCCGGGCGAGGAGGGGCCACTCGGATGGCGCCGCGTGTACGGGGCGATCGGCCTGGTCGACCTGGAGGCCCCGCCGGAGCTGCTGGCCGCCGCCCTCGGCTCGCTGCGGATCTTCGCCGGCTACTCGGGCTGGGGCCCCGGCCAGCTGGAGGCGGAGCTCGGCGACGGCGCCTGGTACGTCGTGGAATCGGAGCCGGGGGACGTGTCGTTCCCCGATCCCGAGAGGCTGTGGCGGGCGGTGCTGCGCCGCCAGCGCAACGAGCTCGCGATGGTCGCCACCTATCCGGACGACCCGTCGCTCAACTGACCCGCGCACGGGTCGGTACCCTGGCTTTTATGAGCACTCTTGAGCCCGAGCGCGGGACTGGTACGGGGACCCTCGTAGAGCCGACGCCGCAGGTGTCCCACGGCGACGGCGACCACGAGCGCTTCGCCCACTACGTCCAGAAGGACAAGATCATGGAGAGCGCGCTCGGCGGCACCCCCGTCGTCGCGCTCTGCGGCAAGGTGTGGGTGCCGGGCCGGGACCCGAAGAAGTACCCGGTCTGCCCCATGTGCAAGGAGATCTACGAGTCCATGGGCCCCGGCGGGGACAAGGACAAGGGCGGCAAGGACAAGGCTGCGACCAATGGCCGTGGCGAACGCCCGGCCCGTGAGCAAAAGCCCCGTGAAGGCACCCCGGCCCGCGAACAGCGCCAGCCGAGCCAACCGCCACGTGCTGCTGCCGACCGTGCTCCGGACGAGTTCCTGGACGACGACGTAGACAACTTCGGTAACCGCGTTGACTACGTGCCCCAGGCCAAGCCGGCCCAGGGTCGCGGTCGTCGTCCGGGCGCTCCCGCCCAGGGCGCAGGCGCAGGTTCTGCACCACGCACCGGCGGCCAGCCACAAGGTCGCCAGAACGGTCCGCGCAGCAGCAACGGCGCCACCACCGGCACCCCGCCGGCCAAGCGCAGCGGCCCGCGCAACGGTGCACCCCGTGACGGCCAGGCCCGTCGCGAAGAGTCGCGCAACCGTCGCCCGGCCCGTGATGATCAACCTCGTCTGTCGGAGCC
>NZ_JBHYVA010000540.1:0-5970 GCF_042750055.1 Streptomyces sp. NPDC059456 | reverse complement strand
GCGCGCGCAACCCCACCACCCCCCTCTCACCGCGCCCGCCCCCCTCGCCGGTGCGGTAGAGCCGGCCGCCGTCGCCGGCGTACGGGTCGGGCACGAACTTCGCCGCGGTGAGGGCGGGCTGGCCGAGGTAGCCGCGGGCCAGCTCCGGGCCCCCGATCAGCAGCTCGCCCGGCAGCCCGACGGGTACGAGCTGGTCGAGCGCGTCCACGACGTACGCCCGCCGCGAGCCCAGCGGCCCGCCGATCGGGACCCGGCCCCCGACCGGTGCGGTGACCAGCAGGGCGGTGGCCGAGATGACCGCCTCGGTCGGGCCGTACGTGTTGACGACGGGCACGTCGGGGAGGTGGGCGAACCAGCGCTCCAGCGGCGCCGAGGGCAGTGCCTCGCCGCCGGTGACCAGCAGCCGCAGGCCCTTGAGGTCCCCGGCGACCGCGTCGAGCCGGGCGACGATCTCCTCCCAGTAGGCGGGGGTGGCCTCCATGACCGTGACGCCCTGGGTGCGGACGGCCTCCCCGAGTTCCTCCACCGACCACACCTCGTCCGGCCGGACCACCACCGAGGCCCCCGCGCCGAGGGCGGGCAGCACCTGCTCCAGGGACGCGTCGAAGGAGAAGGAGGCGAAGGCGAGGACCCGGTCGTCCGCTGTGATGCCGAACAGTTCGCGGGCGGCGGCGGTGTGCGCGCCGAGCGCGTGGTGTTCGACCCCGACGGCCTTGGGTCGGCCGGTGGAGCCCGAGGTGAAGATCACGTAGGCGAGGTCACCGGGGTCGGGGGTGTGGTGCGGTGCGTCCGGGTCGGGCACGACGGTGTCGACGGGGACGGTCCGCGGGCCGAGCGCGGCGGCCAGGGCGTGGGTCGAGGCGTCGCTGAACACGCTGTGCACGCCCGCCTCGGCGCACATGAACCGCAGCCGGTCCTCCGGCAGCCGCGGGTCGAGCGGTACGTAGACCCCGCCGGCCCGCCAGATCGCGGCCATGGCGGCGACCGAGCGGATGCCGCGCCCCAGGCACACGCCGACCGGTGCGCCCGGCCGTACCCCGGCGGCGGCCAGGGCGCGGGCCAGCCCGCCGGTCAGGCCGTCCAGTTCGCCGTACGTCAGGCGCTCGTCCCCGCAGAGCAGCGCCGGCGCGTCCGGTGCGCCCGACACGGTGAACGGGGCCGCCGGCGCGGCCGCCGCGGGGCCCGCGGCCCCGGCCAGCTCCGCGTGCTCCGCGGGCGACAGCAGCTCCAGCCGGCCGACGGCCTGCTCCGGATCGGCGACGACCGCCTCCAGCACCCGGCCCACGTGCCCGGCGAACCGGGTGACCGTGGCGGCGTCGAACAGGTCGCTCGCGTACTCCACGTTCAGCGCGAACCGGTCGGGATAGAGCAGGAAGGTCGCGGTCAGGTCGAACTTCGCCGACCCCCAGGGCAGGACGAAGTGCTCCACGTCCAGGCCCTCCACCCGCGGCCCGCCGGCGGCGCTCTCCTGGACGTCGAACATCACCTGGAACAGGGGGTTGCGGGACGGGTCCCGCTCCGGCCGCAGCTGCTCCACCAGCCGCTCGAACGGCACCTCCTGGTGGTCGAAGGCCCCGAGCACCGATTCCCGGACCCGGCCCAGGAACTCCGTGAACGAGGGCGCGCCGGACAGGTCCCCGCGCAGCACCACCGTGTTCACCAGCAGCCCCACCAGCCGCTCCAGCTCCAGCTGGCCGCGGCCCGCGACCGGTGTGCCCACCGCCACGTCCTGCTGACCCGACCAGCGGCCCAGCACGATCTGCACCACCGCCAGCAGCACCGTGAACCGGGTCACCCCGCAGCGCCGGGCCAGCTCGCCGAGCTCCACCTCCAGCTCCCGCGGCAGATCGATCTCGACCGCGCCGCCCCGGCCCGACCAGCCCGCCGGGCGCGGCCGGTCCGTCGGCAGCTCCAGTACGGGCACCCCCGCCAGGGCCCGCTCCCAGTACGCCAGCTGCCGCTCCAGCACCTCGCCGGCCATCCGGTCGCGCTGCCAGACCGCGAAGTCCCCGTACTGGACCGGGACGGGCGGCAGTCCGGACGGCCGCCCGGCCACCCGGGCGGCGTAGGACCGCGCCAGCTCGCCGATGATCACGTCCTTGGACCAGCCGTCGGTCGCCGCGTGGTGGAAGGCGATCACCGCGACGTGGTCCGCGGGGTCCAGCTCCCACACCCCGGCCCGCAGCAGCGGCGGCCCGGCCAGGTCGAAACGGCGGGTGGCGTACGGGACGGCCACCTCCCGCAGCCGCTCCAGCCGCACCGCCTCGTCGTCCCCCGGCGGGGCGGACTGCCACACCAGCGGGACGCGCACCCCGTCGACCACCCGCTGCGCCGGCCGGCCGTCCACCTCGACGAGCGCGGTCCGCAGCGCCTCGTGCCGGGCCACCACTTCGTCGAGGGCGCCCTGCCAGGCGTCCCGGTCGAGCCCGCCGCGCATCCGCCACGAGAACCAGAGCACGTACTCGTCGCCGACGTCGGACATCCGGTCCAGGAACCACATCCGCTCCTGCGCGAAGGACAGCGGCAGCGGCCCCGAGCGGTCCACGGGGACGACGCTCGCGGCGCCCGCCTGCCGGGCCGCGGCCACCAGCGGCCCGAACGCGCGGATGCGGGGGTTCTCGAACAGGGTCCGCAGCTCCACCTCGCGGCCGAGCCGCTCCGCGATCCGGGACACGGCCATGGTGGCGAGCAGGGAGTGGCCGCCCAGGTCGAAGAACCCGTCGTCGATGCCGATCCGGTCGACGCCGAGGACCTCCGCCCAGATCTCGGCGACCACCCGCTCGGTGGCGTCGCGCGGCGCGGTGAACTCGGCGCCGCCCGTCGCCCGGTCCCGCTCCGCCCGCTCCCCGTCCGGCCGCGCGGCGGGCAGGGCCGCCCGGTCCAGCTTGCCCGAGGCGTTCACGGGCAGCGCGTCCAGCGCCACGAACTCCGCGGGCACCGCGTAGTGCGGCAGCCGGCCGGCGCAGTGGGCCCGCAGCGCGGCGGGCTCCACCGGACCTTCGGCGCCGGCCACCACGTAGCCGGTCAGGCTCTTGCCGCCCTGGGCGTCCGTGCCGACGGCCACCGCGGCGGCCACCACGCCCGGGCACGCGGCCAGTGCCGCCTCCACCTCGCCGAGTTCGATGCGGAAGCCGCGGATCTTGACCTGGTCGTCGGTGCGGCCGAGGAACTCCAGTTCCCCCGACGGAAGCCGGCGGACCAGGTCGCCGGTGCGGTAGAGCCGGCCGCCGTCGCCGGCGTACGGGTCGGGTACGAACTTCGCCGCGGTGAGGGCGGGCTGGCCGAGGTAGCCGCGGGCCAGCTCCGGGCCCCCGATCAGCAGCTCGCCCGGCTCCCCGACCGGTACGAGTTCCTCGTGCGCGTCGACCACGTACGCCCGGCGGGAGCCCAGCGGCCGCCCGATCGGCACCCGGCCGTCGTCCCCGGCCGTGCCGATCTCGTGCGTGGTGGCGGTGACGGTGGTCTCCGTCGGGCCGTACGCGTTGAGCACCCGCACGTGCGGGGCCCGCTCCAGCCAGGCCGCCAGCGCCGCCGCCGGCACCGACTCCCCGCCGAGGACCAGCAGCCGCAGCGGGGCCAGCGCGGCCGCCGTGCGGTCCGTGAGCGAGAACGCCAGCTCGGCCCAGTACGTCGGCGGCAGGTTCAGGACGGTGATCCCGTGCCGCTCGACCACCGAGGGGATCTGTGCGGGCAGCCACGGTTCGTCCGGCCGCACCACCAGGGTGGCCCCGCAGCCCAGGGCGGTCAGCAGCTGGTCCAGGGACGCGTCGAACGAGAAGGACGAGAAGGCGAGCACCCGGTCCCGGGCGGTGATCCCGAACTCCTCGCGGGCGGCGGCGACGTGCGCGGCGATCGCACCGTGCTCGATCCCGACGGCCTTCGGCCGCCCGGTGGAGCCCGAGGTGAAGATGACGTACGCGAGGTCCCGCGGGCCGGGGCTGTGGTGCGGGGCGTCCGCGTCGGGCGCGGCGTCCTCCACCCGCAGCACCCGCGGGCCCAGCGCACCGGCCAGGTCCGCGGTCGCGGCGTCGGTGAGGACGCAGGCCAGCCCGGCCTCCCCGGCCATGAACCGCAGCCGCTCCTCGGGCAGCGCCGGATCCAGCGGCACGTAGACCCCGCCGGCCCGCCAGATCGCGGTCATCGCGGCCACGGAGCGCACTCCGCGCTTCAGGCACACGCCGACCGGGGTCCCCGGGCCGGCGCCCGCCGACCGCAGGGCCGTGGCCAGGCCGCCGGCGAGGGCGTCCAGCTCCCCGTACCGCAGTGACTCCTCCCCGCACACCAGGGCCACCGCATCGGGCTCACCGGCCACGGTGAACGGGACCGCGGCCGGCGCCGGGCGCCCCGCGACGGCCATCTCGACCAGCCGCCGGCGCTCCTTGCCGGGCAGCGGCTCCAGCCGTCCGGCGAGTTCGGCCACCGGGGTCCGCGGCGAGGCCGTCACCGCCCGCAGGAGGCCGACGTAGCCCTCGGTGAAGCGGACCATCGTGCTCCGGTCGAACAGGGCCGTGGAGTACTGCAGCCGCGCCGCGATGTCGCCGTTGGCCCGCAGGCTCAGGTCCAGGAACACGTCGAGCGGGGTGCCCGTCAGCGGGGTCCGCACCAGCGCCACGTCCAGATCGGCCAGGCGGGCCGCCGAGGGGACGGTGTTGAGCAGCGTGAACGAGGCCTGCGCGAGCGGGTGGCGGGACAGGTCGCGCTCGGTGACCACCTCGCCGACCACCCGGTCGAACGGCGCCTCGGCGTGCGAGAAGTCCCGCAGGGCCGCAGCCCGGACCCGGCCCAGCAGCTCGGCGAAGCCCGGATCGCCGGACAGGTCGGTGCGCAGCACGATCGTGTTCACGAACGGGCCGATCAGACCGGCCACTTCGGGGCGGCCCCGGTCGGCCAGCGTGGTGCAGACCGCGATGTCGGTGCGGCCGGAGTACCGCCCCAGCAGGGCCTGGTACACGGAGAGCAGCAGCATGTAGCGGGTCGCGCGCTGCTCCCGGGCCACCCGGTCGACCTCGGCGACCAGTTCGGCCGGCAGCTCGAAGCGGACCACGTCCCCGGAGCCGTCCCAGAACGCCGGCCGGGGCCGGTCCGCGGGCAGGGCGAGCGGCGCGACCCCGGCCAGGCGCTCCCGCCAGTACCCGAGGAGCCGCTCCATGCGCGGTCCGCTCAGCCGTCCGGCCTCGGCGCGGGCGACGTCGGTGTACTGCAGCGCGGGGGCGTCCACCGCCTCGCCCCGGTAGCCGGCGTCCAGTTCGCGCAGCAGCACGTCCCAGGACCAGCCGTCCACCGCGATGTGGTGGACCACCAGGAGCAGCACGTGCTCCCCGGGGCCGAGGCGGGCGAGCACGGCCCGCAGCGGGTGCTCCTTCGCCAGGTCCAGGGGGCGCGCCAGCTCCCGGTCGAACAGCTCCTCGGTGCTGCCCGCCTCCACCCGGGCCAGCCGGATGCGGCCCGGCGGGTCCACCCGCGGCACGGGCTCCCCGTCGACGGCGGTGAACCGGGTGCGCAGCACCTCGTGCCGGTCCACGATCCCCGACAGCGACCGCTCCAGGGCCGGCACGTCGAGCGCGCCGTGGATGCGCAGCGCCAGCGGGAGCAGGGACTCGGCGGAGCCTCCGGTGAGCTGGTCGAGGAACCACAGCCTCCGCTGCGCGAACGACACTCCGTCACCGTCACGGACTCCGTCGCCGGCTTCGCTGCCGTGCCTCGCCGGTCCGCCGTGCGCTGCGACAACCTTCACTGTGGGCCTCCAAGCGGTGTTTTCCTCAACACTGCTGGCTGCGGAGATCCGTCAGTAGGGAAGAAGACGCAGCCGCGCACGCAGCCGCCGGGGGGTAGAACGCGCAAACGGCGGCCCCGCACGGCCCCGGCGTGCCGTGCGCGCCGCCGACAGTGCGTCCCGCCCCCCGCCCCGGGCCGCGCGCGCCCCGCCCCCCCCCGTGAGCCCGAGCACACCGCCACCAACCGCACCTCTCA
>NZ_JBHYVA010000539.1:0-5980 GCF_042750055.1 Streptomyces sp. NPDC059456 | reverse complement strand
ACCGCCCCCCCCCGTTTTATACACTCACATTTTCGGCGGCTGCGTACTTTGTTTAAAAGAGACTGGGATAGAAGAACTCGCGGCGGGGGAGCCGCGGGCGGATGGCCGCCCCCGCCTCGATCCACTGGGCCACCCGCAGTCCGGAGCGGAAGTGCGGGGAACGCGCCTTGATCCACGCACTGTTGACGTACATCTGGCCGGTGATCAGGACGATCAGGAACTGGGCGAACGTGTTCGCGCAGGACTGGGCGTACGTCACGGTCAGGCCCCGGCCGGGAGCCCCGGCGACCACCAGGCACGCCGCGCACAGCATGAGGTAGACGGTGTTGAAGCGGTAGAGGTAGGTCAGTTCGAAGGCCAGCCCGAGCGCGACCACGGCGGCCGCCGCGTGCGGCCACGGACCGAGTGTCAGTGCCGGCGCCGCCGCGAGGCGCAGGACCGTGACCGGGTGGTGCAGTGCCGCCACGAGCGCCACGGCGTCCGGGCCGCGGCGTCGGCCGAGTTCGTAGCGCGAGTACGACCCGTCGGCGAGGAAGTCCCACATGCCCTGGACGAGTTCGCCCAGGAACTTCACCGTGCACGCGACGCCGAGGGCGATCCGGAACAGCTGGAGGTGCGCTTCCTGCGTGGGGTTGTGGAAGAGGTCAGTCAGGGAGCGGAAGAACCACATGTCCGGCCACCACCTCGATCGTCGTCTCGCCGCCCGCGTACCACATGCGTCCCTGCCCGTCGACGCTGTCGTACCTGTCCATCAGGTAGTCGCAGACCGTCTGCAGCTCGGTGGTCGTGAGGGCGAGGCTGTCCCCGGTGGGGAAGAGGTCGAAGACGTTGATCTCTTCGCTCACCCCGTCCTTCGTTCCCGTCAGGTCCACCATGAGGGAACAGCCGTGGCTGAACATCGGCCAGCTGAACACTCCGCCGGGGCGCCGCAGGAATCCCACGACGGCCATCCGGACGACGAGGGCTGCGGTGAGGAGGAGTTCCAGGAGGCCGGTCCAGTCCCTCACCGGTCGGCACTCCTGTCGACGGAGGCCCAGCCGACGAGAGTGACGCCTTCGAGCCGGACGACGGTCTGGGTGGCCAGGAGCCCCGGCATGCCCGGGTCCTCGTAGGGGATGTGGTGAGGGGCGCCGCCGCGTGGGCGCACGCCCCGCCAGGTGCGGGCGAAGGGGATGCCCCGGACCCCGTAGGGGCTGGTCCTGCGCACCTTCAGGACGGCGAACCCGCTGCGCAGGGCGGGACACCTGTCCGTGGCGAGTACCAGGCAGGGCCGGCATACGGGGGGATAGCTCGTGGTGGTGGACGGCGCGCGGTAGCGGCCGACGTCGGCCGCCTCGGCCAGGTCCACGAGCCAGGTCCACCGGCCGTCCGCCGCGGGCCGGGCGCCCTTCCCGCACACCTGGCAGTCCAGGGCCGCCATCGCCCGGCGCTGGCGGCCGCCGTGGACCCGGCCGAAGACCGGGCGGCCGACGCCCTGGGCATCGGTGTGCCGGGCCCACAGGATGCCGCGTTCGTCACGGTCGGCCGGGGTTTCGTCGGCCAGGCAGAGCCGCCCGCGCCGCCAGCGCAGTTCCAGCCGGGGAGCCTGCTCGTGGTCCCAGGCCGTCATGTGGGGGACGATCAGCGGGGGACCGGGTTCCCGGGGTGTCATGGGTCTCCTCGTCACGCGGTCCGGGCCGGGCGGTGCGCGGGCGCAGGCATCGGTTCAGCCGAGCGTCAGCTCGGCGGCGTAACCGCCGTCGCCCTCGCCGATGCGGCTGAGCTTCCAGCCCGTCCCCGCGGTGAACTCGTCCAACTCGGCGGGGGCGAGCGAGAGGTAGTCGAACCAGGGGCTGGCCATCCTGTGGTAGCGCACCCGGATGCGGTCCTGGCCCGCCATGCGTCCGGATGCCACGTTGAGGCGCGCGTAGTCGAGGTGCACCGGGTTGGTGGTCGCCAGTGGATCACTGGTGACGCCCAGCAGCCGTGCGCCGGGTCGTGCGAGGCGCCGGAGAGCGCCCAGCAGGGCCCGGCCGCGTTCCCGGGAGCCGAGGAGGCCGAGGTTGCCGCCGCCGAGGAGGAAGGTGTCGAAGGCGCCGGCCCCGGCGTCGTTCACGTAGTCGAAGACGTCCGCGCACCGTACGTTCGCCCCGCGCGCGCGGGCTATGCCGGTCACGGCGGCGGACGCGTCGATGCCGGCGGTCTCCAGGCCGCGCCCGGCGAGTTCCAGGAGATGGCGGCCCGCACCGCAGCCGATGTCCAGGACCCGGCCGTCGGCCCAGTCCGCCAGCAGCCGTTCGGGAAGGTCCCAGTCGGCGTAGGGGGCGAAGTAGCGGCAGGGGTCGGACCAGCCGATGAAGCCGTCCTCCCGCTCCACGATCTCGGCGGCGCTGCCCGGAGCACCGCCGGCCCGCCAGCACCGCAACAGGAGGGCGCCGAAAGCGTCGTCGCTCTCGGGCGCGGGAGGCGCTGGGGGAGGCGCGGGATGTTCACGAGACACGGCCGGTACCGCCTTACGAGGAGGGGACGAGAACGACGTCGAGCCGGGACAGTTCACGGTGCCGGTAGGTGCCGGTCCACCGGGGCGGCCCGGCGCCGTCCGCCGGAAGGATGTCGTCGAACCGCTCCGCCAGGACACCGAGCGCGACGGCGATCTGGAGGCGGGCCAGCGCGGCGCCCGGGCAGAAGTGGGGTCCCTTGCCGAAGGAGAGGTGGTCCCGGGCGTGGGGGCGGGGCTCCAGGGCCTCGGGGTCGGCGTACCTGCGGTCGTCGCGGTTGGCCGCCCCGAAGGCGAACATCACCTTGTCCCCCGGGTCCAGGACGCGGCCCTCGATCTCCACGGGATGCGCCACCACGCGCAGGGAGGACAGCGGTTCCGGCAGGGACAGGCGGATCAGGTCCTCCAGGAGCGCCTGGCGTTCCGCGGGCTGCGCCCGCGCGTAGCGGGCGAACTCGCCCCGGTGCGTGACGAGCCGGTGGACCGCGTTGGCGAGGGTGCGGCCGGTGTTCTCGAATCCCGCGATGACCAGCATGCCGCAGAGCGAAACGATGTCGTCCTGCGCGATGCCGCCGTCGCGGGCGGCGGCGAGGACGGCGGAGACGACGTCGTCCTGCGGCACGGTGGTCTTCTGCCGGACGAGGCGGCGCAGGTACGGTTCGAGGGCCGCGAGGGCCGTGTCCGCGTCCACGGCGGCCGCCTGCGGGGAGAGCAGGGCGCGGACCCACTGTTCGACGTCGGCCCAGTCTGCCGCGGGTATGCCGAGGACGGTGCAGGTCGAGGCGAGCATCGAGGGCCTGATGAACGCACTGATGAGTTCCGTGGACGCTGCTGCGCCGGGCCGTTCGGGGGCCCGTGCGGCGGGCAGTTGCGCGGCGTGCGACGCGATGATGCGCCGGATCGCCGGGTGGTGTCGCTCCACCGCACGCGCCGAGAGGGCTCCGGCCGCCGGCCTGCGGATCGCGGCGTGTTCGGCGCCGTCGAGATCCAGCAGATTGCGGTCCAGGGCGTTGCGGGTGCCGGAAGCGCCGGCGGCGTAGGCACCGGTCATGACCAGGCGGTCGTCGCCGAGCAGGGCGCGCACGCCCTCGTCGCGGCTGATCAGCCAGACCGGCGTGCCGCTGCGCGTGTGCACCGGACATACGGGGTGCCGGTCGCGCAGCGGGGCGAACAGCGTCTCCGGATCGTGGACGAACTGCGCGGAGTGCAGGATCCGATCGGCGCAGAAGGCGGTGTCGTCGTCGAGGGGCATGCCGGCCTTTCGGTCAGGGGGCTCAGGCTGAGGTCTCTTCGAGGGCGTGCGCCCGCCGGTCCGGGCCGTGCCGGGGAAGGCCGGTCATCAGGATCACGGGAGGCAGCAGCAGTCCGAGCACCGCCAGGAGCAGCGCCGACCGCACGCCGACGGTGGCCCCGGCCACTCCGCCGGCGAAGGCCCCCAGCGGCCGGCCTCCCCACGACAGCCACCGGCCGGCCATCATCACGCGCCCCAGCATGTCGCTCGGACAGGCCATCTGACGGAACGAACGGGCCGCCGTCGTATAGAGGAAGACGAAGAACATGACCACGACGAACGACGCCAGGACGGCTGCTTGTCCGGCCGGGCCGGGGTGCACCGCCAGCGTGACCGCTTCGCACGGCGCGGTGGCGAACGAGCTGACCACCAGCACGCGCGTCATGCCGAAGCGCCGCGTCGCCCGCTGCGCGACCAGGGCGCCCACGACGCCGCCCGCGGCGCCGATTCCGAGGACGAGGCCGGCGGCCTGTGCGGTCCAGTGCAGATGACGCACCACGTAGAGGAGCCACAGCGCGTTCCACGCGGCGAGGAAGAACGAGTCGACTCCGTTGGCCAGTGCAATGGAACGGAACTCGCGGTGTGCGAAGACGAATTTCAGACCCTCGCCCTGCGAGGCGAAAAACCCGGCGCGCGGAATTCCGGCGCCGCGGGGGCGTTCCACCCTCGGCCGTGACACGGCGATGCGCAGCAGGAAGAGAAAGCTGATGGCGTAGGACGCGCCGTCGCCCACCATCGCTGCGGGGGCGCCGACCGCGGCAACGAGGAATCCGGCGAGGGAGGGGCCGACGAGCAAGGCCGTGCTGAACGAGGCGTTGAGCTTTCCCAGGGCCTCCTCCAGCCGGGGTCCTCTGCCGAACAGGTCCGGCGGGAAACCGGAGTGGGCGGCATCGAAGAAGAGGCCGATCGACGCTTCCAGGAACGCGACCAGGAACACGTGCGGCAGCGTGAGGGCGTGCAGGGCCGCGGCCAGCGGGACCGACAACACCAGGAGGCACCGGCCGGCATCGCAGTAGAGCATCAGGGTGCGTTTGTCGCCGCGGTCGGCCACCGTTCCGGCCCACAGGCTGAGCAACAGCTGGGGAAGGGCCGAGGCGGCTCCCAGCAGACCCAGTACGAAGGGTGAGGCGTGCAGGACGGCGAGTGCCGTCAGCGGCAGGGCCAGGGCCGTGACCGCGGTTCCCGTGTCACTCACGAACTGGGCGACGACCAGCCGCCGGAAGTTGTCGTCGCGGAAGATGGATCCAGGATTCTCCGAAGGCACCGGCACGTCTTTCTCGTTCCACGGGAACAGGATCCGTTCAAGGCCCCGACGCCGAGCCGGGTCGGTGATCCCCGGCCCGGCCCCCGGGTCAGGACTTGTACTGGAAGGCGTGCGACGCCATCTTCTGCGGGTCCACCTTGGCCGACCCGGAGAATGCACCCTTTATCATCTGCAGGATTCTCTGCACGATATTCCCCTTTGCCGAGACGGCCTGATGCCGTCAGCACCTGTCATGGGAGCATGCGGCGCGCCGGAGCATCAAGGGCGTGGAGGAATATGGCGAATTCTCCGTATTGATCGTTGATCGAAAGGCAGTCGATATGGGGCTCAGGAGTCGCCTTTGAACACCTGGATGTTTTTGGGACAGAATGAAGCCGCCACATCCGGCCATGATGCTGTCCGTCATCCGCTCGCGCGGCGTCCGGGACGGGGCCGGGGCGGGGCCCGGACGCAGGTGGGGGCCGGGCCGGGGAGGCTCGGCAGAGGTGCGGGTCGCCCGGCCGTGACCTCACCCGGGGCGGCCCGGCGGGCTGTGAGTTGGCTGTGAAGCGAGGTGCTCCGGGGGGCCGGGGTGTGGGATGAGTGCGGACAAGTTCTATATTCGTATGAACCATCCGCGCGCGGCCGCGCTGCGGTGATCATGGGGGACGACTGCGTTGGCCGATACCGACACCGTTCCGGACGCCAGGACCGAGTCCCGGAGCACCCGCAAGGCGCGCAGGAAGTCGCGCAACCGCCGCCGCATCGGCATGGGCGTGGCGGTGATCGCCGTGGGCGGGGCCGCCGTGGGCGCGTACGCCTTCACGCTGGGCGGCTCCGCCGGCGCGGCCCGGGGCGACGCCAAGCTCGCGGCCTCGGGCGCCGCCGCCGACGCGGCCGCCGCCAAGGGCCCCGAGGAGGCCTGGGACGGCAAGGTCAAGGTCCTCGGGGACGGCTCCACCTCGTACAC
>NZ_JBHYVA010000538.1:0-5994 GCF_042750055.1 Streptomyces sp. NPDC059456 | reverse complement strand
GCGCCGCGTACGCCCCGCACCTGATCACCTCGTTCGCCCTCACCGAGCGGGCGGTGGAGCCGGTCCGGCTCGCCGAGTCGAGGGCCATCGCCGCCCGCGCGCGCGGGGCCGGGCCCGCCCCCCCGGGGGGGGCCCCGCGCGCGCCCCCCCCCCCGCTTCTGGTTGTGCGGAACGGTCGAGCGGCGGCCGAGGCCGCTGCGGTACCCTGGCGCCATGCGTGCCGTACGCCTTCTGCTTACCGAGCCGCGCTGATCAGTACCGACCTTCGACACGGTCGGCATCGGCGCGGCGCCCCCTCCTGTGCGAGGGGTTTTTTCGTTTGGGCAGGCAGAGACGGCAGAGACGATCGATGGAGCTTCAGAAATCATGAGCGAGACGAACACCCCGGCCCCCGAGGCGGCCGAGGCGCACCGCTACACGGCTGCCATGGCCGCCGACATCGAGGCACGCTGGCAGGACGTATGGGACGCGGAGGGCACCTACGAGGCCCCGAACCCGACCGGTGACCTGGCCGGTACCGGGTCCTCTCGGGCGGCGGTCGTCGCGCGGCCCAAGAAGTTCATCATGGACATGTTCCCGTACCCGTCCGGTGCGGGCCTGCACGTCGGCCACCCGCTGGGGTACATCGCCACCGACGTCTTCGCCCGCCACCAGCGGATGAGCGGCCACAACGTCCTGCACACCCTGGGCTTCGACGCCTTCGGCCTGCCGGCCGAGCAGTACGCCGTGCAGACCGGCACGCACCCGCGCGTGTCCACCGAGGCGAACATCGAGAACATGAAGGCCCAGCTGCGCCGCCTGGGCCTGGGCCACGACAAGCGCCGCTCGTTCGCGACGATCGACCCGGACTACTACAAGTGGACCCAGTGGATCTTCCTGCAGATCTACAACTCCTGGTACGACGCGGACGCGGCGAAGGCCCGCCCCATCGCCGAGCTGGTCGCCGCCTTCGAGGACGGCTCCCGTGAGGTCCCCGGCGGCCGCTCCTGGGCCGCGCTGACCGCGGGCGAGCGGGCCGACGTCCTGAACGAGCACCGGCTGGCGTACGCCTCCGACGCGCCCGTGAACTGGTGCCCCGGGCTGGGCACCGTGCTGGCCAACGAGGAGGTCACCGCGGACGGCCGCTCCGAGCGCGGCAACTTCCCGGTCTTCAAGGCCAAGCTGAGCCAGTGGAACATGCGGATCACCGCCTACGCGGACCGGCTGCTGGACGACCTGGACGCGCTGGACTGGCCCGAGGCCATCAAGCTGCAGCAGCGCAACTGGATCGGCCGCAGCGAGGGCGCGCGCGTCGACTTCGCCGTCGGCGACGACGCCATCACCGTGTTCACCACCCGCCCCGACACCCTGTTCGGCGCCACCTACATGGTGCTGGCGCCCGAGCACGGTCTGGTCGAGAAGATCGTCCCGGCCGAGTGGCCCGAGGGCACGCACCAGGTGTGGACCGGCGGCGCCGCGACCCCCGGCGAGGCCGTGGACGCGTACCGCAGGCAGGCCGCGGCCAAGTCGGACGTCGAGCGCCAGGCCGAGGCCAAGGACAAGACCGGTGTCTTCACCGGCGCGTACGCGGTCAACCCGGTCAGCGGCGACCTGATCCCCGTCTTCATCGCGGACTACGTGCTGATGGGCTACGGCACCGGCGCGATCATGGCCGTCCCGGCACACGACGGCCGCGACTTCGAGTTCGCGCGCGCCTTCGAGCTGCCGATGCGCTGCGTCGTGGAGCCCTCGGACGACCGCGACGCCGACCCGGCGGAGTGGGAGGACGCGTTCTCCTCGTACGACGGCACCATCGTGAACTCGACGGGCGAGGGCGTCTCCCTGGACGGCCTGGGCGTCGTCGAGGCCAAGGCCGCCATCACGGCGTGGCTGGCCGAGCAGGGCATCGGCGAGGGGACCGTCAACTTCCGGCTGCGCGACTGGCTGTTCAGCCGCCAGCGCTACTGGGGCGAGCCCTTCCCGATCGTCTACGACGAGGACGGCGTCGCGCACCCGCTGCCCGAGTCGATGCTGCCGCTGGAACTGCCCGAGGTCGAGGACTACTCGCCGCGCACGTTCGAGCCGGACGACGCGGCCTCCAAGCCGGAGACCCCGCTCTCGCGCAACGAAGAGTGGGTCAACGTCGAGCTGGACCTGGGCGACGGGCGCGGGGTGCGTTCCTACCGCCGCGAGACCAACACCATGCCCAACTGGGCCGGTTCCTGCTGGTACGAGCTGCGCTACCTGGACCCGAACAACGCGTCGGCGCTGGTGGACCCGGAGATCGAGCAGTACTGGATGGGGCCGCGCGAGAGCGCGCCGCACGGCGGTGTCGACCTGTACGTCGGCGGCGCCGAGCACGCCGTGCTGCACCTGCTGTACGCGCGCTTCTGGTCGAAGGTCCTGTTCGACCTGGGCCACGTCTCCTCGGCCGAGCCGTTCCACAAGCTGTTCAACCAGGGCATGATCCAGGCCTACGCCTACACCGACGAGCGCGGTGTGTACGTGCCGGCCGCCGAGGTCGAAGAGCGCGACGGGGCGTACTTCTTCGAGGGCAAGCAGGTCAAGCGCGAGCACGGCAAGATGGGCAAGTCCCTGAAGAACGCCGTCACGCCGGACGAGATCTGCGAGGAGTACGGCGCGGACACCCTGCGCCTGTACGAGATGGCGATGGGCCCGCTGGACGTCTCGCGCCCGTGGGACACCCGCGCCGTGGTGGGCCAGTACCGGCTGCTGCAGCGCCTGTGGCGCAACATCGTGGACGAGGAGACCGGAGCGGTCACCGTCGTCGACGGCGAGCCGGGCGAGGACACCCTGCGCGCGCTGCACAAGGCCATCGACGGGGCCGGCGCGGACATGGCGGGCCTGCGGTTCAACACCGCCATCGCGAAGATCACCGAGCTGAACAACGCGCTGACCAAGGCCGGCCGCCCGCTGGAGCGCTCGGTCGCGGAGCGGCTGGTCCTGCTGGTCGCCCCGCTGGCCCCGCACATCGCGGAGGAGCTGTGGCACCGCCTGGGCCACGCCGACTCGGTGGTCCACCAGGACTTCCCGGTCGCGGACCCGGCGTACGTCGTCGACGAGAGCGTGACCTGCGTCGTCCAGATCAAGGGCAAGGTCAAGGCCCGTCTGGAGGTGCCGCCGGCGATCTCCGAGGGTGACCTGGAACAGCTGGCGCTGGCCGACGAGGCGGTCGTGGCGGCGCTGGGCGGGGCCGAGATCCGCAAGGTGATCGTGCGCGCGCCGAAGCTGGTCAACATCGTCGTCTGAGACGCCGTTCCCCCGGTCTAGGGGGATACCCGTACGGGCAGGTTGGGGGTTCGATGGGAACCCCTTGCCTGCCCGTGGCGTTTACCGTGGAGGGGACGGAAACGGCAGGGGAAGGGAGCCTCTCATGGAGGCGGGCGCGTTGATCATCATCTTTGCCCTGTTGGTGCTGTTCGCCTTCCTGGGGCTGGGCGCCTGGGCCGCCGTGAAGGCGGTCGGGGCGGCGAAGCGCGGCGTGGACCGCACGATCACGCAGGCCCGCCGCACCGTGGAGGACACCGCGCTCAAGGCGAGGAGCATCGGGCAGGTGGGCGTGCCCGGGGCGCTGGCGCAGCTGCGGCTGGACCTGCGGACGTCGATGCGGGCCACGCAGCAGGCGCTGTACCAGGGGGTGCAGACGGACGCCTCGCTGAAGGAGTCGATCGGGCTGTTCGAGCGGCTGAGCGCGCACGGGCACGAGCTGGACGACGAGCTGAAGCGGCTGGAGCAGGAGCCGGACCGGGCGCGGACCGCCGGGATGCTGCCCGACCTGAAGGAACGGACCGCCCGGATCACGCAGGCGTCCGACTCGCTGCGGTGGGCCGCCCGCGACCGGGCCCGGCGCTTCGCGGAAGACGACCTGTCGGCGCTGTCGGCGCAGATCGACGTCGAGTCGGGAGCCCTGCGGGACTGGTCCCGGGAGACGGTGGACGACCTCACGGCCGCGGCAGCGGCCTGGGACGCCCAGCAGCCCCCGTCCCCGTCCGCGGCCGCCGGGCGCGCCACGGAACCCCCGTCGGCCCGGCCGGACCACACCCCGCCGCAGCCGGCGGCCCTGAACCCCACACCGCCGCCGGTGCGCCACCCCTGGCAGAAGACCCCGAGGCCGGAAGCGACGACGTGACCGCGAGCCCGTCCGGGCTCCGACCAGGGGCTGGGCTGCAGTACCGCCCCCGCTGGCGGTAACCTCCGGCTCATGTCCCGCCATGTCGCGATCGTCACCGATTCCACGGCCTACCTGCCCCCACCGGCCATGACGCGGCACGGAATCACCTCCGTCCCGCTGACCGTGGTCCTCGGGGACGAGGCCCTCGAGGAGGGCACCGAGATCTCGGCCCGCAGCCTCGCCCTGGCCCTGCAGAAGCGCCGCCCGGTCACGACCTCCCGCCCCAGCCCGGAGGAGTTCGTACGGGCCTACAGGGCGGCCGCGGAGGCCGGCGCGACCGGCATCGTCAGCCTGCACCTGTCCGCCGAGTTCTCCGGCACCTACGACGCCGCCGTGGTCGCCGCCAAGACCGCCCCGGTCCCCGTCCGCGTCGTCGACACCGGCATGGTCGCGATGGCCCTCGGCTTCTGCGCCCTCGCGGCCGCGGAGACGGCCGAAGCGGGGGGTTCCGTCGACGAGGCCGTGGCCGCCGCCGAGAAGCGCGCCGCGGACATGTCCGCGTACTTCTACGTCGACACCCTCGACTACCTGCGCCGCGGCGGCCGCATCGGAGCCGCCCAGGCCCTCCTCGGCTCGGCCCTCGCCGTCAAGCCGCTGCTCACGCTGGAGGGCGGGCGGATCGAGATGCTGGAGAAGGTGCGCACGGCCTCCAAGGCCATCGCCCGCCTGGAGGAACTGGCCGTCGAGCGCGCCGGGGCGGGCAGCGTCGACGTGGCCGTGCACCACCTCGCGGCCCCCGAGCGGGCCGAGAAGCTGGCGGAACGGCTGCGCGAACGCATCCCCGGCCTGGTCGAACTCCACGTCAGCGAGGTCGGCGCGGTGATCGGCGCGCACACGGGCCCGGGCCTGCTGGCGGCGGTCGTCTCACCCCGCTGATCACCGGAACGAGTGGCGGGGTTGTCCACAACGGCCGGGATGTCCACCGGAATTGATAAATCCGAACTGCGGTCGGAATTCGTCCCTACCGTCGTGCCATGACTCTTCGTACACGCACGTCGCACGCCGCCGCCGCAGCCGTCGGCGGTCCCGGCCGCACCCGCCTCTCCGAGGGCCGCACCCGTCTCTCCGACGGGCGGCTGCGCCACCGCCGGGGCCGGGCCCGCACGCACCACCCCGAGCCCGCCGCGGTGCGCCGACGGGCCGAAGCCCTGCTCGGCGCCGGCAGCGGTCCGCCGCGGACCCCGCCACCGGAGCCGCCGCCGCAATCCCCGCCTCAGCCCCCACCGCTTCAGTCCCCACCGCCTCAGTCCCCACCGCCGGGGGCGGTGCCGGGCCCCGGGGCCGGGATCGCGTCGGTGGCCGATCCGCCGCCCGGGGAGATCCCGTCGGCCCGGGGAACCGCGCTCCGGCTCGCCGTGCGGGAGCGGCTGCCCCTCTGGCTGCAGGCCCGGTGCGCGGTGGAGCCGCGGACGGTGGCCGCCGTCGCGGTGGTGCTCACCGCCGCGGTCGCCTTCGCCGCCCAGCAGTACTGGACGGCCCGGCCACAGCCGGTGACCGCACCCCCGGTGGTCACCCCGGCCGCGGCACCGGCGGCGGCGCCGAGCCCCGGCCCGGCGGTCACCACCTCCGGTGGATCCGGCCCGAGGATCGTGGTCGACGTCAGCGGCAAGGTCCGTGACCCCGGTGTGCGACGGCTGCCCGCCGGGTCGCGGGTCGAGGACGCGCTGGCCGCCGCCGGGGGAGTACGGCCCGGCACGGACACCACCGGGCTCAACCGTGCCCGGGTGCTGGTGGACGGCGAACAGGTGGTGGTGGGCGTCCCGGCGGCGCCGCCCGCGCCGGGGCCGCTGCCGCGCGGTCGCGCTCCGCGCCGCTGCGGGCGT
>NZ_JBHYVA010000537.1:0-6010 GCF_042750055.1 Streptomyces sp. NPDC059456 | reverse complement strand
CCGCTAGGTTGGTCTGTGTCTCGGGGTTTCTACACCGCCCCGGTGCCGCCGGCCCGCCCCGGGGGCGGCGGGGTCCCCGGGGGGCGCCCGGGGGGCTTCGGGGGGGGGGGGATCCGCTCGGCGGGACGGCGTCGCGGGCCCGGCATACGCTGGTTCGGGGGGCCGACAGACCCGTGCGGCGACGCATGCCGGAAGGGACGCCCTGATGGACGAGTACCCGCTGATCGAGAACCACGGTCTGATAGGTGATCTGCAGACCGCGGCGCTGGTGACCTCCGACGGAGCGGTCGACTGGTTCTGCTGTCCGCGCTTCGATTCGCCCAGCGTGTTCGGAGCCCTGCTGGACAAGGGCAAGGGCGGCCACTGCACGGTCAGACCGGTCCACGCCACGTACGCGACCAAGCAGTTGTACCTCCCCGACACCGCGGTCCTGGTGACCCGGTTCATGACCGAGGCCGGCGCCGGCGAGGTGGTCGACTTCATGCCGCTGACCGGCACCACCGTCACCGACCGGCACCGCCTGGTCCGGATGGTCCGCTGCGTGCGCGGCAGCATGACCTTCGAAGTCGACATAGCGCCCCGGTTCGACTACGGACGCAAGACGCACGAGATGCACGCCACGGAGAACGGGGCGGTGTTCGCCTCCGACGGCATGACCCTGACCGTGCACACCATCCGGGAACCGGACGACGAGCGGCTGGTCCACATGCTCAGGGGCGACAGCGACCTGCGCCTCACCCTGAGCCTCCAGGCGGGGCAGCAGCGCGGTCTGGTCCTGGAGTCCGCCGCCGACGGGCCGCCCCGGCAGATCCGCCTCGCCGAGTACGAGGAGATCTTCCAGAGCACCATCGCCTACTGGCGGTCCTGGCTGAGCAAGTCCCGCTACACCGGCCGCTGGCGCGAGGCGGTGGAGCGCTCCGCGGTGACCCTGAAGCTGATGACCTACGCCCCCACCGGGGCCGTGGTCGCCGCCCCCACCACCGGACTGCCCGAGCAGCTCGGCGGCGAGCGCAACTGGGACTACCGCTACACGTGGGTGCGGGACGCCTCGTTCTCCGTGTACGCCCTGCTGGGCATGGGGTTCACGGAGGAGGCGAAGGCGTTCATCGGATGGCTCGGCGACCGCATCAACGAACGGGCGGGCGGCGAGGGCGATTCCGGGCCGCTGAACATCATGTACGCGGTCGACGGCTCCTCCGACCTGAAGGAGGAGAGCCTGGACCACTGGGAGGGCTACGAGCACTCGTCACCCGTCCGCATCGGCAACGGAGCGGCCACCCAGCTCCAGATGGACATCTACGGCGAGGCGCTGGACAGCGTCTCCTTCGCGCACGGGCACGGCATCCACCTCGGGTACCGCGGATGGTCCGGACTGATCCAGATGCTGGAATGGCTGGCCGACCACTGGGACACGGCCGACGAGGGCCTGTGGGAGACCCGTGGCGGTGCGCAGGACTTCACGTACGGTCGCGTGATGTCCTGGGTGGCGTTCGACCGCGCGTTGCGGCTCGCCGACATCAGCGGCCGCCCCGCACCGGCACAACGCTGGAGCGCCACGCGGGACCGGATCTTCGAGCAGGTCATGGCGAAGGGGTGGAACGAGGACCGCGGCGCGTTCGTCCAGCACTACGGCAGCGACGTCCTCGACTCCTCCCTCCTGCGCATGCCCACCGTCGGCTTCCTCACCCCGCAGGACCCGATGTGGACCTCCACCCTCGATGCGATGGAGCAGGAACTGGTCACGGACAGCCTGGTCTACCGCTACAACCCCGAGGCGTCGCCGGACGGCCTGCGCGGCTCCGAGGGCACCTTCTCGCTGTGCACCTTCATGTACGTGGACGCCCTCGGCCGGGCCGGACGGATCGACCAGGCCCGGCTCGTGCTGGAGAAGATGCTGGGCTACGCGAACCACCTGGGCCTGTACTCCGAGGAGATCGCCCTGACCGGACGCCAACTCGGCAACTTCCCGCAGGCGTTCACGCACCTCGCCCTCATCGATGCCGCCATCACCCTGGACGCGGCCCTGAACCGGGGTTCTGCGCCCGCCTAGGGAACGATCCGCCGGCTCGTCAGCGGCCGCCCTGCGGACCTCCCCGTCGCAGGTCGGCGTCGGTGAGGGGTTCCAGTTCACCGCGGGTGTCGAGCCGGTACAGGAAGGCCACGGCGGGGAAGACCAGGACCGCTGCCACGATGGTCACGACGATCAGCCAGTGCAGGGTGCTGGGGGCCCCCGCCGCCTCGGCCACCGTCAGCTTGCCGGGGATCAGGTACGGGTGCTGCGCCATGCCCCACGCGATCACGGCCGACGCCATCAGGGTGACGGCCGCCGGCCGGGACCACGCGCCGGAGGTGCGCAGCAGCAGCCAGGCGGTGACGGCGGTGGCGAGCACGGCCAGGACGACGAAGACGAGCCCCGCGCCGTGGGTGAGGCCGTGCCACAGGTAGGGGGCGTCCTCGTGGGTGACGATCAGCGTGACCGCCCCCAGCAGGGCGAAGCCGCCGAGGGCGGCGAGCGCCCGCAGCCGGAAATAGGCGTGCAGGTCGGGGGCTTCGTAGCGGACGGCGTCCGCGGCGAGGAACACCGCCCCGAGCATGGCCGTGCCGACGACGGCCAGCAGGCCGAAGAGGACGGAGGTCGGGTTGGACCAGGCGTGGGCGGAGGGCTCGGTGCCCGGTGCCACCCGTCCGGAGGCGATCCCGCCCGCGGCGGCGCCGAGGAAGAACGGGGTGAGGAGCGAGGAGACCGCGAACACGGCGCCGTAGACGCGGCGGCCGGCGATCCTGCGGGTCGGCTTGCGCAGGGCGAATCCGGCGCCGCGGAGCACGATGCCGATGGCGGCGAGGGCCAGGGGCAGCCACATCGAGGAGAACACGGTCTGGAAGAACACCGGGAACCCGGTCCACATGATGACCAGGACGAAGATGAGCCAGACGTTGTTGACCTCCCAGACCGGGGCCATGGCGTGGTCGATGAGCCACCGGGGGCGCTTGCCCCGCTGCGCGCCGCCCGCGGTCAGGTCCCAGAAGCCCGCCCCGTAGTCGGTGCCGCCGGCGCAGGTGTAGGCGGCCACCGCGAGGAAGAGGACGGCGGCGACCACACCGGCGGCGGTCACGGCCTGCCGTCCTCGGTCGGTGCCGTACCGTCGCCGCGCCCGGGAGCGGGCGCGTCGAGGGCCGGGACGGCGGGGCGGGGGCCGTAGGGGGTGTCGGTCTCCGGTGTCGCCATCGTGCCTGCCTCAGCGCTTCGTTCGTCGTCCAGGCGCCATCGGGTGCGCATCTTCAGGAGCACGGCCAGGAACGAGCCGAAGATGAAGACGTACACGACGACGACCAGTGCGAACATGGTCCACAGGGAGGTGGAGCGGGCCCCCGTCACGGCCTCGGCGACCCGCATGTTCCCGTAGACGATCCAGGGCTGGCGGCCCACCTCGGTGGTGATCCAGCCGCATTCGACGGCAAGGACGCTGGCCACGCCGGCGCAGGCGGCGCTGCGGTAGAACCACGGCGAGGCGGGCAGCCGGCGGCGCCGCCACCACACGAACGCGTACCAGACGGCGAGCAGCGCGAGCACCGAGCCGATGCCGACCATGATGTCGAAGGCCCAGTGGGCGATGGTGGCCTGGGTCGCGTTGGGCCGGTCGGCCTCCGGGACGGACGACAGTCCGCGCACCTCGGTGTTCGGGCTGAAACCGGCCAGGATGGAGTCGAGTTGCGGGATCTTGATGCCGCCGGAGATGGTCCCGTCGGGGTGGAGGCGGCCGAAGAGGTATTCCGGGACGTGCGTGTCGGTCTTCCAGACGATCTCCGTCGCCGCGAACTTCACCGGCTGCTTGCGGAACACCGCCCGGGCGATGGCGTCGCCCAGCATGAACTGGACGGGGGTGAACACGGCCGCGACCGTGAACGGAACGGTGAAGCCGAGGCGGTGGTAGCGGTCGCGGCGGCCGCGCAGCCAGCCGACGGCGTAGACACCGGCCACGACGTATCCGGCGGTGAGCAGCATGGCGACGACGAAGTGCCAGTACTGCGGGCCGAACATCGGCGTGAAGATCGCCTTCCAGACGTTCACGTCGACCGGGTTGCCCGCGGAGTCGAGGGAGAAGCCCTGCGGGGTGTTCATCCAGGAGTTGGCCGCCAGGATGCCGAAGGCGCCCAGCAGGGCCGTCACCGGCAGGGGCAGTCCGAGCAGGAAGTGGGTACGGGCGGGCAGCCGGCGCCAGCCGTACAGGTAGATGGCGATGAGGACGGCTTCCAGGAAGAAGGCCCATGCCTCGACGCCGAAGCCGATCCCGAACACGTCGCCCCAGCGGCCCATCATGTTGGGCCACAGCAGGCCGAACTCGAAGGACAGGACGGTGCCCGTGACGACGCCGATCGCGAACTGCACCGCCATGACCGCCGACCAGCGGCGTGCCAGCAGCAGGGCGGTCGCGTCGCCGCGGCGCAGCCCGTGGCCGTGCATGATCAGGGTGATCAGCGGCAGCGCCACGCCCATGGGCACCAGGATGATGTGCGAGGCGAGGGTGAAGGCCATGAGCGAGCGGGCCGGCAGCATCTGAGGCGGTGGCGCCTCGGCCAGCAGGTGGAGCGTGGTGTGCATGCGTCCCTCCCCGGGGCCGACGCGGATGGAGGTCAGCCGCCGGTGGCGAAGCCCGGGAAGAGGGTCATTCCGCCGTCCACGTAGAGCGTGGCGCCGACGACGTAGTCCATGAGGTCGGAGGCGAGGCCGACGGCCGCGTGGGCGATGTCCGCCGGGTCGCCGACACGGCCGTACGGGATCAGTTTCAGCAGGTCCTGCTCGGCCTGCTCGGTGTCCCAGGCGCTGCGGTTGATGGGCGTGCGGATCGCGCCGGGGGCGATCGCGTTGACGCGGATCTTCCGCGGTGCGAGCTCCTGGGCCAGGGTCTCCATCATCATCTGGACGCCGCCCTTGGAGGAGGCGTAGTTGACGTGCCCCGCCCACGGGATGATCTGGTGCACCGAGCTCATGCAGATGATCTTGCCCGCGGAGCTGGAGACCTCCGGGACGACCCCGCGCCGCAGGAACTCCTTCGTCGCCTCGCGGGCGCACAGGAACTGCCCGGTCAGGTTGACGTCGATGACCTTCTGCCACTGGGCCAGGGTCATCTCGGTGAAGGCGGCGTCCCGCTGGAGTCCGGCGTTGGCGACGAGGATGTCGATGGTCCCGAACTCCTCGACCATGCGGTCCATCATGGCCACGACCTGGCCCTCGTCGGACACGTCCGCTTCGTACGCCGCCGCGCGCACCCCGAAGGAGGCGATCTCCTCGACGACCTTCTCGGCCTCCTCCCGTCCGGCCACGTAGTTCACGACCACGTCCGCCCCTGCCCGGCCCATGCCGATGGCCGTGGCCATGCCGATTCCGGAGTTCGCACCCGTCACCAGCGCCTTCTGGCCCCGGAGCAAGTGCGCGGGGATCACACCCTGCGGTACGCCCTCGGTGGAACTCACGACGGACTGCCTCCTCCGCACCGCCATCCCGCGCAGCCCGGGTGGCGGCGCCCTGGCGGGTCCGGGCGTCACCCAACCACCGCGTCCGGGGCGCGGCAGCCCGCCGCGTTGGGCGTTGCGCCACCCGGACGAGGATCTTCGCCCGGTCGGCGGTCTCCCGCGCCGGGTCAGCCCATCCGCCGCAGGAGGTGGTCGCCGACCCGCAGGGGGTTCGCGAACACGGCCGTGGAGTCCCAGTTGTCGCGTTCCCGGGGGAGGAAGCCGCCGCGTTCGAGGATCAGCACGCGTTTCCCGGACGGGGCGAGCCGGTGGGCCAGGGTGCCACCGCCCGCTCCCGTTCCGATGACGATCACGTCGTAGTGCGGAGCCTCGTTCACCCGGATCACCGTCCTCGGGTCGCGGCAGGGTCCCCTTCGAACGTTGCCCGGCCCACCCCCGGGGGGGGGGCGGGTACGCCCGGGCGCCCCCCGGCGGGCGGGGGGGCCCGGGGCCCGCGGGCGCCCCCCCCCCGCCCGGCGGCACCGAACACCACGGCCTT
>NZ_JBHYVA010000536.1:0-6012 GCF_042750055.1 Streptomyces sp. NPDC059456 | reverse complement strand
GGGGGGTCTTTTTTCTAACACCCCCCCCCCCCCCCCCCGCGCTCTATGTGTGTCTTGGGGGCTGGGTTTTGTTTAGCCGCGCCCCGCAGCCGGCACCGCCGCCCGGCCCCGAGACCACGGGACACATTCCGCTGCCGCCCGCCGTGGCCGGCACCGGCGGCGCCACCCTCGCCGTGCTGCTGATCGGCCCGGCGGGCGCCGGCAAGACCACGGTGGCCCGGCACTGGGCGAGCACCCGGCCCGTCCCGACCGCGCACGTGAGTCTGGACGACGTCCGCGAGTGGGTGTGCTCGGGCTTCGCCGACCCGCAGGCCGGCTGGAACGACCACTCCGAAGCCCAGTACCGCCTGGCCCGCCGCACCTGCGGCTTCGCCGCCCGCAACTTCCTGGCCAACGGGATCTCCTGCATCCTCGACGACGCCGTCTTCCCCGACCGTCCCGTGGTGGGCCTGGGCGGGTGGAAGCGCCACGTAGGCCCCGCCCTGCTGCCCGTCGTCCTCCTGCCCGGCCTGGAGATCGTCCTGGAACGCAACGCCGCCCGCTCGGGCAACCGGCGGCTCTCGGACGAGGAGGTCGCCCGCATCCACGGCCGGATGGCGGGCTGGTACGGCTCCGGCCTGCCGATCATCGACAACTCCGACCTGGACGTGGAAGCCACCTCCCGGGCCCTGGACGAAGCCCTCGCCCGCACCCTCGGCGCCCCCGCCTTCTAGGGGGTGTCCAGCACCGCTCCCCGGGCCGGCGGGACCGGTCAGGATCGGAGAAGCGCGGGACGAGGGTGCGCGACTAGCGTGATCGGCATGGACGGAGGGGCCGCCAGAAGGCGGCTCCCGGCCCCCTCACCCCAGGAGTGACCATGTCTTCCACCCTCGGCATCAAGACCGTTCTGCACCCCGTCTCCGACCTGGCCGCCGCCAAGGACGTCTACACCGCGCTGCTCGGCGTGAAGCCGCAGACCGACGAGCCGTACTACGTCGGCTACGAGGTCCACGGCCAGAGCATCGGGCTCGTCCCCGGCGGCGCCGCACAGGGCATGACCTCGCCCGTCGCCTACTGGCACGTCCCGGACATCGAGGCCAAGCTGGCCGAGGTCACCGCCGCGGGCGCCACCGTGAAGGACGCCGCCCACGACGTCGGCGGCGGGCGCCTCGTGGCCACCTTCACCGACCCCGACGGCAACGTCCTCGGGCTTCTCCAGGACAGCTGAGCACACCCCCGCGAAGCTGGTCGGACCGACCAGGCCACCCCACCCGACGGACGACGGAGACACGATGAGCAACGCCAGGCCCGCGCTGCACGATGCCGACAGCCACGACCTGATCCGCGTGCACGGCGCGCGCGTGAACAACCTCAAGGACGTCAGCATCGAGATCCCGAAGCGCCGCCTGACGGTGTTCACCGGCGTCTCCGGCTCCGGCAAGAGCTCACTGGTGTTCGACACCATCGCCGCCGAGTCGCAGCGGCTGATCAACGAGACGTACAGCGCCTTCGTCCAGGGCTTCATGCCGACCCTGGCCCGGCCCGAAGTCGACGTGCTCGACGGCCTGACCACCGCGATCACCGTCGACCAGCAGCGGATGGGCGGCGACCCGCGCTCCACCGTCGGCACCGCCACCGACGTCAACGCCATGCTGCGCATCCTCTTCAGCCGCCTCGGCACGCCCCACATCGGCTCGGCCAAGGCGTTCTCCTTCAACGTCGCCTCGATCAGCGGCGCCGGCGCGGTCACCGTCCGGCGCGGCGGCGAGGAGATCAAGGAGCGGCGCAGCTTCAGCATCACCGGCGGCATGTGCCCGCGCTGCGAAGGCCGCGGCGCGGTCACCGACATCGACCTGACCCAGCTCTACGACGACACCAAATCGCTGAACGAAGGCGCGTTCACGATCCCCGGCTACACCGGGGGCGGCTGGAACTCCCGCCTCTACATCGAGTCGGGCTTCTTCGACCCGGACAAGCCGATCCGGAAGTTCACCAAGAAGGAACTCCAGGACCTCCTCCACCGCGAACCGACCCGCATGAAGATCGCGGGCATCAACATGACCTACGAGGGCCTGATCCCGCGCGTCCAGAAGTCGATGCTGTCCAAGGACACCGAGTCCATGCAGCCGCACATCCGGGCCTTCGTGGAGCGGGCGGTCACCTTCACCACCTGCCCCGACTGCGCGGGCACCCGCCTCAACGAGGGCGCGCGCTCCTCGAAGATCAAGGGCAGGAACATCGCCGACCTGTGCGCGATGGAGGTCCGCGACCTGGCCGAATGGATCCGCGACCTCGACGAGCCCTCGGTGGCCCCGCTGCTCGCGACGCTCCTGGGAACCCTCGACTCCTTCGTGGAGATCGGCCTCGGCTACCTCTCCCTCGACCGGCCGTCGGGCACGCTGTCCGGCGGTGAGGCACAGCGCGTCAAGATGATCCGGCACCTCGGCTCCTCGCTCACCGACGTCACGTACGTCTTCGACGAGCCCACCACCGGCCTGCACCCCCACGACATCCAGCGGATGAACAACCTGCTGCTGCGGCTGCGCGACAAGGGCAACACGGTGCTCGTCGTGGAACACAAGCCGGAGACCATCGCGATCGCCGACCACGTCGTCGACCTCGGCCCCGGCGCCGGCGCGGGCGGCGGCACCGTCTGCTTCGAGGGCACCGTCGAGGGACTGCGCACCGGCGGCACCATCACCGGCCGGCACTTCGACGACCGGGCCAAGGTCAAGGAGACGGTGCGCAAGCCCACCGGCACGCTGGAGATCCGCGGGGCCACGGCCCACAACCTGCGCGACGTCGACGTCGACATCCCGCTCGGGGTCCTCGCCGTCGTCACCGGCGTCGCGGGTTCCGGCAAGAGCTCCCTCGTGCACGGCTCGATCCCGCGCGGTGCGGGCGTGGTCTCGGTCGACCAGGGGGCGATCAAGGGGTCCCGGCGCAGCAACCCGGCCACGTACACCGGACTGCTCGACCCGATCCGCAAGGCGTTCGCCAAGGCCAACGGGGTCAAGCCGGCGCTGTTCAGCGCCAACTCCGAGGGCGCCTGCCCCACCTGCAACGGCGCCGGCGTCATCTACACCGACCTGGCGATGATGGCCGGCGTCGCCTCCACCTGCGAGGAGTGCGAGGGCAAGCGGTTCGACGCGTCGGTGCTCGACTACCACTTCGGCGGCCGCGACATCAGCGAGGTGCTCGCGATGTCCGTGACCGAGGCCGAGGAGTTCTTCGGCTCGGGCGAAGGCGCCCTCCCGGCCGCCCACCGCATCGTCGGACGCCTCGCCGACGTCGGCCTCGGCTACCTCACCATCGGCCAGCCGCTCACCACCCTCTCGGGCGGCGAACGCCAGCGGCTCAAGCTGGCGACCCACATGGCCGAGAGGGGCGGGGTCTACGTGCTCGACGAACCCACGGCCGGCCTGCACCTCGCCGACGTCGAGCAACTGCTCGGCCTCCTCGACCGGCTGGTCGACTCCGGCAAGTCGGTCATCGTCGTCGAGCACCACCAGGCGGTCATGGCGCACGCCGACTGGATCATCGACCTCGGCCCCGGCGCGGGCCACGACGGCGGCCGGATCGTCTTCGAGGGCACCCCCGCCGAGCTGGTCGCCGACCGCTCCACGCGCACCGGCGAGCACCTCGCGGCGTACGTCGGCGGCTGACCGGATCCAGTCCCGGGGCGGGGGCCGGCGGCGCGCACCGCGGCCGCCCCCGCCCCCGTACGGATGCGCTCACCAGGCCGGATGCGTGGGGCGCTCGTAGGCTCGAATACATGTCAGACGTGTACGCGGCCCGCAGGGGCCTGCTCCGTGACCGCTGTGCCGCCGCCGGGAACGCCGCCGCACTGATCACGCGTCCGGCGAACGTCCGCTACCTCGCCGGGGCGTCCCCGCAGGGCGCCGTCCTGCTTGTCGGGCCGGGCGGCGAGGACGTGCTCTTCACCGTCGGCCCGCCCACCGGCGACGCCGACGAGGGGCGCCTGGACGAACAGCTCAGGCTCTTCGTGCTGGACGGCCCCGGCAGCGACGCCGCCGTGGCGGCCGGGGACATGGCCGGCTCGCTGCGCGCCGAGTCGCTGGCCGTCGAGGAGCACCACCTCACCGTCGCCCGCCACCGGGCCCTGTGCTCCGTCGCCCCCCGGACCCGGCTCGCCGACCTGGGGACCGCCGTGGAACAGCAGCGCCTCGTCAAGGACGAGGAGGAGATCGCCTGCCTGCGGATCGCCGCGGAGATCGCCGACCAGGCGCTCGGCGAGCTGCTGGAATCGATCCTGGTGGGCCGGACCGAACGCCACCTCGCGCTGGAGCTGGAGCGCCGCCTCGTCGACCACGGCGCCGACGGGCCGGCCTTCCCGACCTCCGTGGGCACCGGGCCGAACTCCGGCCGCTCCCGGCACCGGCCCTCCGACCGCCGGGTCGAGGAGGGCGACTTCCTCTCCGTGTGCCTCGGCGCCAACTACCGCGGCTACCGGTGCGAGATCGGCCGGACCTTCGTGATCGGCACCAGCCCGGCCGACTGGCAGGTCGAGCTCTACGATCTTGTTTTCGCGGCTCAGCGGGCCGGCCGCGAGGCACTGCTGCCCGGTGCCGCGTACCGCGAAGTCGACCGTGCGGCGCGCTCCGTACTGGGCTCGGCAGGGCACGGTGAGGCCCTCGCTCCGTCGACCGGACACGGTGTCGGCCTCGAAATCGACGAGGACCCGCAGCTTGCACCTACGGCAATGGGTAAACTGGACGCTTGCGTGCCGGTCACCGTCGAACCGGGGGTTCACCTCCCGGGCCGTGGAGGTGTCCGGATCGATGACACGCTCGTCGTACGCCCCGAGGCGGACGGCGGTCCCGAGCTACTCACCATTACGACCAAGGAGCTGCTCGCGCTCTAGTCCGCCGTGGCGGACTGTGCGCGCACCCGTGGTCTTCCAGTGCAGGAGATTCCGCAACCGTGGCTTCCACGAACGACCTCAAGAACGGCATGGTGCTCAAGCTCGACGGTGGCCAGCTCTGGTCCGTCGTCGAGTTCCAGCACGTCAAGCCCGGCAAGGGCCCGGCCTTCGTGCGCACCAAGCTCAAGCACGTGCTCTCCGGCAAGGTCGTCGACAAGACGTTCAACGCCGGCACGAAGGTCGAGACGGCCACCATCGACCGCCGTGACATGCAGTTCTCGTACATGGACGGCGAGTACTTCGTGTTCATGGACATGCAGACCTACGACCAGCTGATGGTCGACAGGAAGGCCGTCGGCGACGCCGCCAACTTCCTCATCGAGGGCTTCACCGCCTCCGTCGCCCAGCACGAGGGCGAGGTGCTCTACGTCGAGCTCCCGGCCGCCGTCGAGCTCGTCATCGAGCACACCGACCCGGGCGTCCAGGGCGACCGCTCCACCGGTGGCACCAAGCCCGCGCGCCTGGAGACGGGCCACGAGATCCAGGTCCCGCTGTTCGTGACCACGGGCGAGAAGATCAAGGTCGACACCCGCACGAGCGACTACCTCGGCCGGGTGAACAGCTAACCGTGGCTGCCCGCAGCAACGCGCGCAAGCGCGCCTTCCAGATCCTGTTCGAGGCCGACCAGCGCGGGGTGCCCGTGCGCGAGGTCCTCGCGGACTGGATCCGCCACGCGCGGTCGGACGACCGGCAGCCGCCCGTCAGCGCCTTCACGATGGATCTCGTCGAGGGTTACGCCGACAAGGTGAACCGCATCGACGACCTGATCATCACGTACGCAGTGGACTGGGAACTCGACCGGATGCCGGTCGCGGACCGGAACATCCTGCGGCTCGGTGCCTACGAGCTGATCTGGGTGGACGACACCCCGGACGCCGTGGCCATCGACGAGGCCGTCCAGCTGGCCAAGGAGTTCTCCACGGACGAGTCCCCCTCGTTCGTGAACGGGCTGCTGGCCCGTTTCAAGGACCTGAAGCCGAGCCTGCGGCGGGGCGAGTAGCCCCGGCGGTTCGGCGACAACGGAGGGGCCCCCCCGCCCCCCCCCGGGCGGCCCGCCGCGCCGTTTCCGGCGGAGACGGCCAAAAAAA
>NZ_JBHYVA010000535.1:0-6015 GCF_042750055.1 Streptomyces sp. NPDC059456 | reverse complement strand
GGGCGCGCTCCGCGCGGGGGGGGGGTGGTCTCCCGCCCTCTCACCCCCCGCGGGGCGGGGGGCGGGGGGGGGGGGGGGGGGGCGCGCCCCCCCGAGCCCGCCCGTCGGTGGTCGCGGCCCCGCCGGTGCTGGGGGCGGGGCTCCTGGGGCTGGACGCGCTCGGGGCGCTGCCCGGGGCGCAGGAAAAACTCCGTGCCCATTTCGGGTGAACCCGCCCCCGCGGGCCCCGGGTCTGGAACCGTGGCGGCCGTGGAGACGTATTCACGGTGAAGGGGTGGGGTCGGCGCACAGAGGGGGTGGATCACCGGGATCCGCGACCGGGTGCTGTGGTTGACCGTCACTACGGCCATACTGCTGCGGAGCAGAGGACCGAGGGGGAGGTCAGGTGGCCATCACATCACGCGCGCCCGCGCCCGGGGGCGCCGTCGCCGTGCCGCCCGCCGGTCCGCCGGACGGGCCTCCCCGGCGCGGTACGGCCTGGGCCGAGGGCGTGGAGCGGCTGCGCGCCGCGGCGACGACCGAACCCGGCCGGCTGCGGATCATCGGTGCGGTCCTGGCCGCGCTGGTGCTGCTGTTCGGCGCGGTGACCGTGTGGGAGATCTCCGACCGGGTCGGCGCCGCGGACGACGTGGTGGGCCGCAGCCAGCCGCTGAGCGCGGACGCGGCGAGCATCTACCGCTCGCTCGCGGATGCCGACACGGCCTCCTCCAGCGGGTTCCTGGCCGGCGGCGACGAGCCGCGCGAGGTGCGCCAGCGGTACGAGAAGGACATTTCCAACGCCTCGAAGCTGCTGGTGAGCGCTGCCGCGAACACCGGGGCGAACGAGGACTCGCGCCGGCAGATCGCGCTGCTGAGCGAGCAGCTGCCGCGCTACACGGGTCTGATCGAACAGGCGCGGGCCACGAACAAGCAGGGCCTGCCGCTGGGCGGCGCCTACCTGCGGTACGCCAACGAGCAGATGAGCACCCAGCTGCTGCCGGCCGCGCAGCGTCTGTACGAGGCGGAGACGGACCGGCTCTACACGGACTACGACGACGCCCGCTCGCTGCCGCTGGCCTCGCTGGGTGCGGGCCTGCTCGCGCTCGCGGCGCTGGCGTGGGCGCAGCGCCGCAACTACCACCGGACGAACCGGGTCTTCAACCACGGTCTCGTGGCGGCGACGGCCGCCTCGCTGGTGGTGCTGATGTGGCTTGCCGTGGGGCACACGGTGGCCCGGTCGGGGCTGGCCGAGGCCAGATCGGACGGGCAGGAGTCGCTGAAGGTGCTCAACGACGCGCGGATCGCCTCGCTCCAGGCGCGCGCCAGCGAGAACCTGACCCTCATCGCGCGGGGCGCCGTACTGGCCGCGGACAACAAGTCCGACAAGTACGACGTGGACTTCACGAACGAGATGAAGGAGCTGGACGCGGGGCTGGCGACGGCGCTCAGGCTCGCCGACGACAGCAGCGGGCGGGAGCCGGTCGCGCGCGCCGCGGACGGGGTCAAGCAGTGGAAGCAGCGGCACGCGGAGGCCCGGGAGACCGATTTGCGCGGCGACTACCAGGACGCCCTGCCCCAGGTCATCGGGGACAAGGACCACAAGGACAGCAGCGGGGCCTCGTTCGACACGGTGGACGCGTCCCTGGAGCAGGCTGTGGCCCATGAGCAGAAGGAGTTCACCCGGGCGGCCCGGGGCGGGCTCGGCGCGCTGGGCGGTTTGGTGACGGGTTCGGCGGCCCTGGCGGCCGTCGGCGCCGCTGCGGCACTGCTCGGCATCGGGCGCCGGCTTTCGGAGTACAGGTGACAGCGATGCGGATACGCGTGAAGTCCCCCGACGAGGGCCGTGACGGCGCCACCGGGATGCGGCGTGCGGCGGCCCGGCTGCGCGGCTGGGGCGGGGTCACCGCGATGGCCGCCGCCTGCGCGGTGACGGCCGCGGCCGTCCTGCTGCCGCTGGCCCAGGCGGCCCCGGAGGCCGGGAGCCACCCGGCCGTGGTCCGCGAACCGGCGTCGATGGCGGCCGCCCCGGCGCCCTGGACGCTCACCGACACCTGTCAGGACCCGGAGGCCAGCCTGAGCCCGTCCGCCGGGGACGGGCCGACGATCGAGCGGATCCGCAAGGCGGGCAAGCTCGTCGCGGGCGTGGACCAGAACAGCTTCAAGTGGGGCTACCGCAACCCGGTCGACGGCCGCCTCGACGGGTTCGACATCGCCCTGGTCAAGGCCATCGCCAAGGACATCCTGGGCGATGAGAACGCGGTCATCTACCGGGCCATCCCCACCAGCCAGCGCGTCCCCGCCCTCCAGGACGGGCGGGTCGACGTCGTCGTGCGCACCATGACGATCAACTGCAAGCGCCTGGAGGACGTCGCGTTCTCGACGGCGTACTTCGAGGCCGGCCAGCAGGTCCTGGCGCCCAAGGGCTCGCCGATCACCGGGTACGACGCCTCACTGAAGGGCCGCCGGATCTGCACCGCCGCCGGCTCCACGGCCGAGGCCGCGCTCAAGGCCCAGCCGTACGGCTCGGTCCCGGTCAGCGTGCCCAACCAGCTCGACTGCCTGGTCCGGCTCCAGCTGGGCGAGGTGGACGGCATCATCACGGACAACGCGCTCGCGGCCGGCCAGGCCGCGCAGGACCCGTCGGTGCGCCTCGTCGGCTCCCCGTTCACGAAGGAGTTCTACGGGGTGGCCATGAAGAAGGACGCCTCCGACCTGGTGCGCCGGGTGAACAAGGTGCTGGAGAACTACCGCGCCGGCGGTGACAACAGCCCCTGGATGCAGGCGTACGTCACGCACCTCAAGCCCGTTCTGCCCGGGGTGGCCGGACCGCCCGCGCCGAAGTACCGGGACGGCTGAGGCCGGTGGTGGGGGTACCTCCCGCGCGCGGGGGAGAGTCGGAGCCCGATGTCAGGAAAGCGGAGGCGGGGTCTGTGGAGGCGCAGTCGGCAGTGATGGACCGGGACGACGTCGACCGTGCCCTGGCCCGGCTCGGCGCGGAGCACGAGGCCGTCGAGACCTCGCTGCTCGCCCTCCAGGACCATGCCGGGCGCCGGCTGCTGGAAGGGGCCGGGCTGACCGGCGTCACCAAGGAGCGGTGGGCGGCGGCCGACGCCGCCATCACCCGCCTGTGGACGTACTTCGACGCCTACAGCGGGGCGCTGGGCGCTGCCCGGGAGATCCGCGAGCGGCGCCGCTGGCCCGGCCGCGACGAGCTGGTCGAGCTGACCGAGCGGCTGCGCGGGCCCGGGGTGCTGATCGCGGGGGCCGCGACGGAGGGCGCCGCGCTGGCGGAGCGGCTCTCGCTGGCCGAGCTGGTGGCCCGGATGAACGAGCTGTACGCGGGTTCGCTGGACGTGGTGGTGGCGGCCGACTCGGTGTGGTCGGCGCTGCCCGCCCGCATCGACCTGCTCGCCGCCGAGCTGCACCGCACGCGTTCGCTGGCCCACTCGGTGGGGGTGCGCCCGGGTGAGCACCCCTCGGGCGACGACCTGGAGGCCATCACCGCCGAGCTGACGGAGCTGCGGGAGCAGGTGATCGCGGACCCGCTGGCGTTCTGGCAACCGGTCTCGGGGAGTTCGGCGCCCGGTGGCGGCCGTCCGGACACCGCCCGCTACGACCGGGCCGCGGTCGCGCTGGAGGACGTACGGCGCGAGATCGAGGCGGTCCTGGCGGTGCGGCAGGACGCCGAGCAGCGGCTGATCGCCCTGCGGGACGTGCTCTCGCGGGCCGACCGGACGCTGGCGGAGGCCCGGACCGCGCGCGGCGAGGTGCTGGCGAAGATCGCGGCCTCGGAGGTGCCGGTGGTGAGCGGGCCGCCGACGGCGCTCCAGGAGCAGCTGGCGGCCGCGGCCGAGTACGTACCGGCGCCAGGCCCGGTGGCACCGGCTGTCGCCGCTGCTGGACTCGCTGGAGGAGCGGGCCGAGGAGGAACTGCGCCGGGCCCGCGAATCGTTGACCGCGGTGACGGCGCCCCTGGCGGTACGGGCGGAACTGCGCGGGCGGCTGGACGCGTACAAGGCGAAGGTGGCCCGGCACGGCATGGCGGAGGATCCGCTCCTGATCGAGCGGTACGACACGGCCCGGCGGATGCTGTGGAGCGCGCCCTGCGACCTGCGGGCCGCCGAGCAGGCCGTGCTGCGCTACCAGCAGGCCGCGGCAGAGTCACTGGCACCGCCGCAGCCGCAGTACCGGCCCGAGGGGCCGGGGAAGGAGGACGCATGAGTCCGGTCGGAACCGCGTGCGTTCGCCCCGGCTGCCCGGGGTCGTACGAGGACATGGGCGGCGGGGAGCTGTACTGCGACACCTGCGGTCTGGCGCCGGTCGGGGCCGTCGCCGCGGGTGCGGAGGAGCTGGTCTCGCCGCCGACGGGCATGACGAGCGCGGCCCGCGGCGGGGATTCGCACGGCTCGCGGGGTTCGCACGGCTCGGACCGGTCGGGCCGGTCGGGCCGGTCGGGGTCGGCACGCTCCTCGAGGTCCTCGCGTTCGTCGTCCTCGCGGCGCTCGGTGTCGGGCCGGCTGTCCCGCTCGCTGCCGGGGGCCTCGTCCACGCGTTCGGTGTCGGTGCGCAGTTCGGGTTCGGCGGCCGGGCCCTCGGGGCGCAGCCGGCTGGGCGCCGGGCTGGTCAACATCCCGGAGGTGCCGCGTCCGGACCCTGCGGCGGCGGTGCTGGAGAACCCGGAGGTGCCCGAGCGCAAGCGGTTCTGCTCGCGTTCGGACTGCGGGGCTCCGGTGGGCCGGTCCCGCGGTGACCGGCCGGGCCGGACCGAGGGCTTCTGCACCAAGTGCGGTCACCCGTACTCCTTCGTGCCCAAGCTGCGCGCCGGGGAGGTCGTCCACGGCCAGTACGAGGTGGCGGGCTGCCTGGCGCACGGCGGCCTCGGCTGGGTGTACCTGGCGGTGGACCGCGCCGTGTCGGACCGGTGGGTGGTCCTCAAGGGCCTGCTGGACACCGGGGACCAGGACGCGATGGCCGCGGCGATCTCGGAGCGGCGCTTCCTCGCTGAGATCGAGCACTCGAACATCGTGCGGATCTACAACTTCGTGGAGCACCTGGACCAGCGGACGGGTTCGCTGGACGGGTACATCGTCATGGAGTACGTGGGCGGCAAGTCGCTGAAGGAGATAGCGAACGAGCGGCGGCGGCCGGACGGCCGGCGCGATCCGCTGCCGGTCGAGCAGGCCTGCGCGTACGGGATCGAGGCGCTGGAGGCGCTCGGGCACCTGCACAGCAGGAACCTGCTGTACTGCGACTTCAAGGTCGACAACGCGATCCAGCAGCAGGACCAGCTGAAGCTGATCGACATGGGCGCGGTGCGCCGGATGGACGACGACGAGTCGGCCATCTACGGCACCGTGGGCTACCAGGCGCCGGAGGTGGCCGAGCTGGGTCCCTCGGTCGCCTCCGACCTGTACACGGTGGCCCGCACGCTGGCGGTCCTGACCTTCGATTTCCAGGGCTACACGAACGTGTTCGTGGACTCGCTGCCGGATCCGGAGCACATCGAGGTGTTCGGGCGGTACGAGTCCTTCTACCGGCTGCTGGTCCGGGCGACCGACCCGGATCCGGACCGGCGCTTCTCGTCCGCCCAGGAGATGGCGGACCAGCTGACGGGCGTGCTGAGGGAGGTCGTCGCACTGCAGACGGGCCGGCCTCGGCCGCAGCTGTCGACGCTCTTCGGGCCGGAGATCAGGGTTCCGGACACCCGGCTGTTCACCGACGGGGCCGGGTCCGAGGTGTCCCGGCTGGGCCCGCGGGCGGTGCCGGGCGCCGCGGCGGGCGGCGGGCGGCGGCTCGGGCGCATGCTGAGGTCCCGGTCCGCTTCCGGGTCCGTGACCGGGGCCGGGTCGGCTTCCGGGTCCGTTTCCGGGTCGGCGTCCGCTTCCGGCTCCGGGGCGTCCGGGTTCCCGCCCGTCGCGCCGGCGGCGCCCGGGGAGAACCCGGGCCCGGCCGCCGGGGCGGCGCCGCTCGGCACCCCCGCCCCGCCCCGGGCCGCCGCGCGCGCCCGCCCGGGGGCGCGCCCCCGGCGCCCGCCCC
>NZ_JBHYVA010000534.1:0-6056 GCF_042750055.1 Streptomyces sp. NPDC059456 | reverse complement strand
ACCGCCGCGTCGCGGCCGGCCGCCTCGACCCCGCCCTGGTACCGGACCGCCGGGAGCCAGGCTCCCCGTGGCTGTCCGAGGTCATGGTCGAGTTCACGACCAAGTTCGAGGAGACCGACCGCTTCGTCACCCGCGAGGAGGCCGCCGCCGTCGGCCGGATCACGCCGGAGGACATCGCCCGGATCGAGAAGCTCACCCGGCAGCTCGCCCCGGTGCTGACCGCCCACTGCACGGCCGTCGGCCTCGAACTCGTCGACGGCAAGGCCGAGTACGGCTTCGACGAGGACGGCGAGCCGATCGTGATCGACCACGCGGGCACCCCGGACGAGAACCGCTTCTACTACGACGGCGCACCGGTCTGCAAGGAACTCCTGCGCTGCCTGCACCCCGGCCTGCGCGAGGACGTCCGGCAGCACATCGAGGACGGCCTGCCCCGCGACCGGTGGCCGCGCCCCGAGCCGCTGGGCGCCGCCGCGGTGGCCGCCACCTCCGAGGTCTACGCCGCGCTGACCGCCCTGTGGACCGGCCCCGTCGGCGAGGGCGGCCCGGACGCGGCCGTGCGCGCCCGGCTGTCCACGGCCGTCCGGGAGTTCGCCGAGGTCACCGGGGCCGCCCTGGGCGACCGCACCGGGCTCTGACCGACCACCGACGAGGAGATGCCCCCGTGGCGATGGAACCGCCCACCGAACCCGGGACGGCCGTACGGGTGTCCGCCCCGGCCCGCCTGAGCTTCACCCTGATCAGCCTCGACGCCACCTCGATGCGCCGCAACGGCATCGCCGCGATGGCCGTGGACCGGCCGGGACTCACCGCCGAGGTGCGGCCCGCGGCCGACGGGGTCACCGAGGTGACCGGCACCGCCGAGGAGACCACCCGCGAGGTGACCCGGGCCGTCGAGACGCTGCGCAAGCTGTGGGACGGCCCGCCGGCCCGGGTGACCGTCACCCGGCCGCTGCCCCAGCACAGCGGCTTCGGCTCGAAGACCAACACCCTGCTCGCCGTCGGGCACGCGTACGGACGCCTCTGCGGCCAGGAGACCGACCTGCGCGAACTCGCCCGCACCCTGGGCCGCGGCCGCACCTCCGGAGCCAGCACCGGCCTCGCCGAGCACGGCGGCTTCCTGGTGGACGGCGGACACCGCAACCCGCCGGAGTTCGCCGCGGCGCCGCACACCTACCTGCGGCCCAGCCGGTTCGCCCAGGACGTCGCCCCGCCCCGGCCGGTGGTGCGGCTCGACTTCCCCGACTGGCCGGTCCTGGTCCTGCTCACCCACGGCCGCCACCTGGGCGGCCAGGAGGAACTCGACTGGTTCCAGCGGGTCACGCCGATCCCGCCCGAGGAGTCCTGGCGCACCTCGCACCTGGTCTTCATGGGCCTGGCCCCGGCCGTACTGGAGCAGGACTACGAGGCGTTCTGCGCCGCCGTGAACGAGATCACCTTCACCGGCCACTTCAAGCAGGCCCAGATCGCCTTCCAGGGCGACGCCGTCACCGGCGTCCTGGAGGCCGGACGCGCGGCCCCGGCCGTCGACGCGATCGCGCTCAGCGTGACCGGACCGGCCTGCTTCGCCTTCACCCGGCGCACCGACGAGGCCGCCGCATGGGCCGAGGGCCTCCGCCGCCGAGGCCTGATCAGCGACTTCTGGTTCACCCGGGCCAACAACGACGGAATCAGCACGACATGTCTGTCCTGAACTTCGGAAAGAGTGCGATGAACGCGAACATCCCCGACGTCCTTGCCGCCCGCTACGCCTCCCCGGAGATGACGGGACTCTGGTCGCACGAGCACAAGATCGTGCTCGAACGCCGGCTGTGGCTGGCCGTGCTGACCGCCCAGCGCGACCTCGGCATCGACGTCCCCGACCGGGTGATACCCGACTACGAGCGGGTCCTGGACACCATCGACCTGGACTCCATCGACCGCCGCGAGCAGGTCACCCGGCACGACGTCAAGGCCCGCATCGAGGAGTTCAACGCCCTGGCCGGCCACGAACACGTCCACAAGGGCATGACCTCCCGCGACCTGACCGAGAACGTCGAGCAGCTCCAGGTGCGCGACAGCCTGGTCCTGGTCCGCGACCGCTGCGTGGCCCTGCTCGCCCGCCTCGCCGGGCTGGCCGAGCGGCACTCCGGGCAGGTCATGGCCGGCCGGTCGCACAACGTGGCCGCCCAGACCACCACCCTCGGCAAGCGCTTCGCCACCGTGGCGGAGGAGGTGCTGGTGGCGTTCCGGCGGCTGGAGGAGCTCATCGGCCGCTACCCGATGCGCGGCATCAAGGGCCCGATGGGCACCGCCCAGGACATGCTGGACCTGCTCGGCGGGGACCGCGCCCGGCTCGCCGAGCTGGAGGACCGGATCGCCGCGCACCTCGGCTTCGCCCACCGCTTCACCAGCGTGGGCCAGGTCTACCCGCGCTCCCTCGACTACGAGGTGCTCAGCCTGCTGGTGCAGCTGGCCGCCGGCCCGTCCTCGCTGGCCCGCTCGATCCGGCTGATGGCCGGCGACGAACTCGTCAGCGAGGGCTTCGCCGAGGGCCAGGTCGGCTCCTCCGCCATGCCGCACAAGATGAACTCCCGCTCCTGCGAGCGGATCAACGGCCTGATGATCGTCCTGCGCGGCTTCGCGTCGATGGCCGCCGAGCTCTCCGGCGACCAGTGGAACGAGGGCGACGTGTCCTGCTCCGTGGTCCGCCGGGTGGCGCTGCCCGACGCGTTCTTCGCCCTGGACGGAATGCTGGAGACCCTGCTGACCGTCCTCGACGAGTTCGAGGTGTTCCCGTCGGTGATCGAGGCCGAGCTGGAGCGGTACCTGCCCTTCCTGGCCACCACCAAGATGCTGATGGCCGCCGTCCGCCTCGGTGTCGGCCGCGAGGCCGCCCACGAGGTCATCAAGGAGCACGCGGTCGGATCGGCCCTCGCCATGCGGGCGGACGGCGCGGACAACCTGCTGCTGGACCGGCTCGCCGCCGACGAGCGCTTCCCCCTCGGCCGGGCGCAGCTGGACGAACTCCTCACGGACCGCATCGGGTTCACCGGCGCCGCGGCCGACCAGGTCACGGAGCTGGTGGCCGAGATCGGGCAGATCACGGCCCGGCACCCCGAAGCGGTCCACTACAAGCCCGGCCGCCTGCTCTGAGCGCGTCCGCACGCGTCCCGTTGCCCGAGGAATCCTGGGAACCAGGAGACAGAGGAAGAGGAACACGCTTCCGTGCCCGACACCGATTTCCACCCCGAACCCGCCCCTGACAGCGACGTCGACGTCGACACCCTGGTGATCGGCTCCGGCGGGGCCGGACTGCTCGCCGCCTGCCGCGCCGCCGACGGAGGACGACGCGTCCTCGTCCTGGAGCGGACCCCCGTCCTGGGCGGCACCACCGCCGTGTCCGGCGGCATGGTCTGGGTGCCCAACAGCTCCGTCATGCGCGAGCACGGCATGCCCGACTCCGCCGAGGACGCCCTGCGCTACCTCGAACTGGTCACCGAGGGCGCCGTCGAGCCCTGGCGGCTGGAGCAGTACGTCGCCACCGCGCCCGAGATGGTGGACTACCTGCACGCCAAGACCCCGGTCCGGTTCTTCCCCATCGACCGGCCCGACTACCACTCGGACTGGCCGGGTGCGCGGGACGTCGGCCGCACCCTGGACAACGTGCCCTTCCCGACCGCCGACCGGCCCGGCCTGGTCGGGCGGATCCGCCGCGGGGCGCACTTCGACGCCGTCACCTACGACGAGCGCCACCGCTGGCACTCGCCGGAGCTGTACGACCACGAGCTGGTCGCCCGGCGCAAGGCGGAGGGCGTACTGACCGTCGGCGCCGCCCTGGTGGCGGGCCTGGTGGCGGCCTGCGACGAGCGCGGCGTGCGGTTCGCCACCGGCGTCCGCGTCCGCGAACTGCTCGTCGAGGACGGCCGGGTCACCGGGGTCCGCGCCGAGACCGCCGACGGACCGGTCACGTACCGGGCCCGCGCCGGGGTGGTCCTCGCCAGCGGCGGCTACGAGTGGGACGAGCGGCTCAAGCACGCCTACCTCGGGGTCGCGGACACCCGCCCGATCAGCCCGCCGTGGAACCACGGCGACGGGCTGCGGATGGCCATGGCGGCCGGCGCCGCCCTGGACGGCATGTCCCAGGCGTGGTGGGTGCCCGCGGTGGGCGCCCCGGGCGAGGAGTACGACGGGGCGCCGCTCTCCAGGCACCTGGTGGCCGAACGGTGCCTGCCCGGATCGGTGATCGTCAACCGGCAGGGCCGCAGGTTCGTCAACGAGGCCGTCAACTACAACGACATCACCAAGGCCTTCCTGACGTTCGACCCCACCACCCACACGTACCCCAACGCCCCGGCCTGGCTCGTCTTCGACGAGGCGTTCCGCAGCCGCTACCCGATCGCGTCCGTCCAGCCCGCCGACCCGGTCCCCGACTGGTTCGTCCGCGCGGACTCGCCCGCCGGACTGGCCCGCCGCCTGGGCGCCGACGAGGTGGGCCTGACCACCACCCTCGCCGCGTTCAACCGGCACGCCGTACTCGGCGAGGACCCGGAGTTCGGCCGCGGAGGCACCAGCCACGACCGCTACTACGGCGACGAACGGCACGGCCCCAACCCCTGCCTGGGCCCGCTGGAGCAGGCCCCCTTCTACGCCGTCCCGGTCGGACCCGGAATGCTCGGCACCAAGGGCGGGGTGGTCACCGACCGCGGGGGCCGGGTGCTGCGCCACGACGACACCCCGGTTCCCGGCCTGTACGCGTGCGGCAACGTCGCGGCCACGCCCATGGGCCCGGGCTACCCCGGCTCCGGCGGCACCCTCGGCCCGGCCCTGGTCGGCGGCTACCTGTGCGGCACCGGCCTCGCCGAGGGGGACCGATGAGCCCGGCCGCTAAGGCGGCGGTGCGGGCGGTCGTGGTCGGAGCCGGTTCCATCGGCAGCTGCGTGGCCCTGAACCTGGCCGAACAAGGGGTCTCGGTCGTCCTGGTGGACGGCCAGGACCCCCGCCGCGGGCTCTCCGCCCACGGCTTCGGCTGGGTCAACGCGGTCGACAACGGCTCCGACGCCTACTTCGCCCTCTCCGCGGAGGGCCTGCGCGCCCACGAACGCCTCGCCGCCCGTACCGGCGGCGACCCGTGGTTCTTCCGCACGGGCAACCTCCACTGGGCCGACACCGAGGACGGCGCCGCACGCCTGGCCCGGACCGCCGCCGGCTACCGCGCCCGCGCCTACCCCGTCGAGGAGTACGGGCCCGGGCGGGCACGGGCCGAACTCCAGCCGGGCCTGGCCCTGGACGACGTCCACGGCCCGCTGTACCACTACCCGGCCGACGCCCACGTGATCAGCGACCGCTTCCTCGCCGCCGTCCAGGACCGCGGCCGGGCCCACGGCGTGGAGATCCGCACCGGCGACCCGGTCACCGGCTTCCTGGGCGCGGACCCGGTCCGCGGCGTGGTCCTGGCCTCCGGCGAGCGGATCGAGGCGGATGCCGTCGTCAGCTGCGCCGGGCGCGGCACCCGGGACCTGTCGGCGCTCGCCGGGGCCGAGGTCCCGCTGGTGGAGCCGGGGGACGAGGCGGCCCTCACCATGGGCCTGCTGGTACGCACCTCCCCGGTGACCGGAGCCCGGGTGGAACGCATCCTGCACGCACCGGAGTTGAGCGTGCGCCCGCACACCGGCGGCCGGCTCGTGCTGCACTGCCACGACATCGACCACGAGCTGGACCCGGACCACCCGGACCCGGCCGGGCAGGCGCGGCGGGCGGCCGAGCGGGTGCTGGCCCGGCTGGACGCGGTGCTGCCCGGCGCCGGCGCCGGGGTCGGCGTGGAGTCGGCCTACGTCGGCGTCCGGCCCATGCCCGCGGACGGCATGAGCGTCCTCGGCCCGGTCCGGGGGGAGGGGTCCCCGTACGTGGTCGTCACGCACAGCGGGCTGACCCTGGCCCCCGTCCTGGGGGAGATCGTCGCCGGCGAGGTGCTCGGGCGGCCCTCCGGGCTCGCGGCGGCCTTCCGCCCCGGCCGCTTCGCCGCCCGCACGGCCTGACGGGGGAACGGGAAAGGGGGCCCGCCCGGTGCCAGGCAC